>NZ_JANXTC010000276.1:0-32208 GCF_025356345.1 Tardiphaga sp. | reverse complement strand
GCGCTGCTCGGCGCTGCGACTGCTGTTCGTGCAGGATGATGTCGCCGACCGAATGATCGAGATGATTGTCGGCGCCGCGCGCGAACTCCAACTGGGCGACGTCAGCGATCCCGCCACCGATATCGGCCCGGTAATCGACGCGGAAGCGAAGCAGAAACTCGACGCACAAATTGCGCGAATGACCAGGCTGTCGCGGGTGCATCTCGCCGGCATTGCGCCTACCAAAGGTCACTTCGTCGCGCCGCATATCTTCGAGCTGACCGACGCGGCTGAGCTCACCGAAGAAGTGTTCGGGCCGATCCTGCACATCGTGCGCTTTCCCGCCGCGCGGCTGGATGACGTACTGCGATCGATTGCACGCAGCGGCTTCGGGCTGACGCTCGGCATTCACTCGCGTATCGATGATATGATAGGGCGCGTGATCGAGCGGCTGCCGATCGGCAATGTCTACGTCAACCGCAACATGATCGGCGCGGTGGTCGGCACGCAGCCGTTCGGCGGATTCGGCCTGTCCGGCACCGGCCCGAAAGCCGGCGGCCCGCATTATCTCGCGCGCTTTGCCACCGAGCAGACCATCAGCATCAATACCGCCGCCGCCGGGGGCAATGCGGCGCTGCTCTCGGACAGGGATTAGGCCGGCCTGCCATTCCGGTTCACCCGTTGCATCGCCCCGTCAACATGGGTCAAATGCCGCCGCGGAATCCACCATCGCTGACCACGCGACTAATTCCGATATGCGGCAAAAACAACAAAATTGACGGGAGCGACGTATGGAAGACGCCATCTTCAAAGGCCTCAAGGTTCTGGATTGCGCGAGTTTCATCGCAGCCCCCGCCGCCGCAACCGTGCTGTCCGATTTCGGCGCCGACATCATCAAGATCGAACCACCTGGCGCGGGCGATCCCTACCGCAATCTACGCAACTTGCCCGGCTATCCGCAGAGCGAACACAATTATGCGTGGATGATGGAGAGCCGCAACAAGAAGAGCCTGGCGCTCGATCTCGCCAAGCCGGAGGGACAGGCGGTGCTGTACAAGCTCGTCGCCGAGGCCGACGTCTTCATCACCAATTTTCCGCCGCCGGTGCGCAAGCGGCTGAAGATGGCCTACACGGACCTGGCGCCGCTCAACGATCGGCTGATCTATGCCTGCTTCACCGGCTATGGCGACAAGGGCGCCGAGGCCGACAAGCCCGGCTTCGACAGCACCGCCTGGTGGGCGCGCTCCGGCATGATGGATCTGGTCCGTGCCGATGAAGACACCACGCCGGCACGCTCGGTGGCCGGCATGGGCGACCATCCCTGCGCCATGGCGCTGTTCGGCGCGATCTCGGCCGCGCTCTACAAGCGCGAGCGCACCGGCCGCGGCAGCCAGGTCAAATCCAATCTGATGGCCAACGGCGTCTGGTCCAGCAGCGTGCTCGCGCAGGCAAAACTATGCGGCGCCACCTTCGAGAAGCGCCGCCCCCGCGAGCGCGCGCTGAACGCCTGCACCAATCACTACAGATGCAGCGACGGTCGCTGGATCATGCTGTCGCTATTGAACGAAGACAAGCAATGGCCAGCGCTGGCACGCTGCATTGAACGCGAGGATCTGAGCAATGACCCTCGTTTCGCCACCAGAGCGGATCGCCACGCACGCTCGATCGAACTGATCCAGATTCTGGACGAAGCCTTCGGCAAACGCGATTTCGCCGACTGGCGATCGCGGCTCGATGGCAGCGGACTGGTGTTCGGCTATGTCGGCGTTCTCGATGATATTCCTGGCGATCAGCAGATGATCGACAATGATGTGCTGGTGAAGTTCGAGGACTCCGACATCATGACCATCAACAGCCCGATCTGGATCGACGGCAGTCCGAAGAAGAAGCCGCGGCTGCCGCCCGAGATCGGCCAGCATAGCGACGAGATTTTGCGCGATGCGGGCTTCGACGATGCGGCTATTGCAGCGTTGCGGGCCTCGGGCGCAGTTGCATGAAGGCTGTGTCAGTCCGGGACGGCAGTGGCTTGGCTGCGTGAAGACCCGGACTGGCGGCCTCGTCAGATACCATCAAGAATCGATCTGAAACCCGATTTCTAAAGCGACGTAACTGATCCTGACGAAGCGAAACGCAGTTGCCGTTCGCACCGTCACGGATCACCACGCCGGCGAATTCTCGCTGGGCGTAGCGTCCATTGATTGGGAGACGATAAAATGTCCAAGCGCATTGCATTACTTTCTTTCGCGGCTTTCAGCACGTTGATGATTTCGGCGAGCTTTCTGGAGCCCGCCTCCGCCAAGATGATGAAAGGCGAGAACACCGTGATGGTCGGTGGAGCGCCGATGTATCCGTCGAAGAACATTGTCGAGAACGCGGTTAACTCCAAGGATCACACCACGCTGGTCGCCGCCGTGAAGGCCGCTGGCCTCGTCGATACCTTGTCCAGCGCCGGTCCTTTCACCGTGTTCGCGCCGACCAACGCCGCGTTCGGCAAGCTGCCGAAGGGCACCGTCGCGACCCTCGTAAAACCGGAAAACAAGGCCACGCTGACCAAGATCCTCACCTATCATGTGGTGGCTGGCAAGCTTGAAGCCGCCGATCTGACCGACGGCAAGAAGCTGACCACCGTCGAAGGCGAACAGCTCACCGTGAAGCGCACCGGCGGCAAGGTGTTTATCGTCGATGCCAAGGGCGGCAGCTCGCGGGTGACCATCTCCGACGTCAACCAGTCGAACGGCGTGATCCATGTCGTCAACACCGTGCTGATGCCGGGCTAAACGCTACCTAAAACCAGACCGAGATCACGCCCTCATGCCGGTCACCCCGTGCATGAGGGCGTAATTTGTTTAGCGCGACAGCAGCCAGCCGAACACGCCGAAGCCAATCAGCACCGCAGCCCCGATCGCCCATAGGCTGACGCGGATGTCGCTGCCGGTCTGGCGTTGATTCTCATTCTCCGCGATCACCCGGTCAAGCTGCTTGGGGTCTTTTTCCGCCTCGTTCATCCTATTCATCCCCTGGCATCACTTCACGAAACACATGCCGATCCGCGAGGACCGGCCCGAACCGACAGGCTGGCAGCTTAACCGTTCCGCGCAGCTCCACGACGTAAAACTCGCGTCGGCCTGCGCGACCGGCAAAGCGCACGTCGCTCCCCAGCCATCGAGATATTCGCTACCGGCGAGTACGTCGCTGCCGCGCGCCTGCGGCCGGTCCGAGAAGCCGCGTGAAAAGTCCGCTGGCTTGCCGCCGCGCAGTGCTGCCAGAATGTCCTGGCGCCGTGGCTGGTCGCCGACAAAATGCGGCGATGCCGGGACGATGGTTGCGTTGGACGGCTTTTCCGCCAGCCAGTCCACTCCCGGAAAATGAAATCCGCCGATGCCGCGTATCTGATGACAGCCGCCACAGCTGATATCGTTGAGCCGTCGCGCAAAGCCGGCTGGCGATCGGATGTTCTGCAAGATGACGCCGCGATCCGCCGCGTTCTTTAACGCGGTCACCACCTCATCATCGGCAAACACCGCCCGGCCGTCGGCACCGTCGGATTGCAGCAGCCCGAACGCCGGCTGCAGTCTCGACGGCGCCAGACCGGCGGGCGTCGCGGCGACCGATGACGTAGCCAGGAATTTTTCGGGGATGAGCGCGGTGCCGCGATCGAACGCGATCAACTGTTCCGGCTCCAGCAGCCACGCCCGAAATTCGCCTGCGAGCGTGGCATCGACGAGCAGCCGGTCGCGATCGATCTGATTTTCCAGCGGCGCCTCGACAAAGCGCTTCGCCGACGCGTCATAGCGGAACACCTTCTGCAGATAGTCGGTGCGGAAATCGCGGATCGCCGATTTCGGCGCATGGGCGATCTGCAGGTTGGTCTCGATGCGATCGATGGCGTCGGGCCTGACCGAGGCCAGCGGCCCGTCGGACGCCAGCAACCGGCTCGCCAGTTCAGCGCCGGTTGGACGAAAATCCGCCATCGCCAGCCAGCGCCGCGCGATTTCCGCACAGGTGATGGTGATGTCGGTCGGCGATTTCGCCCGCAACACCATGTTGAGCGTCATCGGCAGCCGCGACGGCGCGATGCCGTCACTGCGCGTCAGCCGGTACAGCAGCCGGATCTCGCCGCAGCTCTCCGGCGCCAGATAGGCGCGGTCCATCCGGTTGACGATGCCGGACAGCACGAAGCGCGTGCGGCCTGAATCAAGCTGGGCCGCGTCGAACAGCTGAAAATCATGCGGCGGACCGACGCCAATGGTTTCGAGCGGTAACTCCGCCATGTGCCGGGCGACGTAGCGCGCGAACTCCGCGTCGAGTGCCAGCCGTACCGGACCCATCGCAGGGAGTCTGAACAGGGCATCGCTGGAAATAGGCACGGAAGATCCGTCGCCAAGCATGGCGCCGAGACCGAATGTGCGAGGCGCCGAAGCCGCGCCGAGATCCAGCTCGCGCAAGGCCATGGGATCGGTGACGGCCAGATCGGGCGGCAGGGTGCCGGCCCGAGCCCACGCCATCAGCGCCAAACAGGATAGTACAGCGACAAGTACAGAGCTGGATCGCACAAGCATTCTCCGGATCAGCGACAATGGCTTGCCACCTCACACCGGGAGATTAGCCGAAACGCGACGCCACCGCATCCGCAGCGAGGCGCTCAGCGGGCGACGATCAGGCCCTTGCTGGTTACCACCGTCCAGCGGCCATCCTGCTTGCGGATCGCGTCGACGCGGCCAAGGCCCGGGACCGGGTCCCCGGCATAGACCTCGAATATCCCCTGACGTCCTTCGATCGTGGCACCGCCATCGGCGACATTAAGCAGCACCCAGCCATCCAGCGTCGGCAGCCGAGCGATTTCCAGCTTCGTCGTCGGGACCGGAGCCGGCGTTATCGAGCCGGTGATTTCCTTCGCGGCGACCGAGGCCACCGGCGCGGCAACCGGTGCCGGCGGGACGCGCAGCTTCTCGACGGTCTCGCTGAGCTTGGCGAGCCGGGCGGCCGGTTCGACCTGCGCTTTCTCGATCCGGTCGAGCCGTTCGGCGGTCTTGGCGGACTGCGCGGCGGCCTGTTTGATATGACGCTCGGCACCGATCTTCAGCGCGGCGATGTCGGCATCGATGCGCATGATCGATTCCTCAAGCGCATGAGTCTGGCTAATCATGGCCTTGCCGTCATCATTGCCGAACCAATGACCGATACCGGCAGTCGCCAGCGATCCTCCGACCGCGCCGGTCGCCGCCGCCAGCGCGACCACCGCCGCGACCATCGACACCCGGCGCTTGCCGGAAGCGGCGCCGTATTCCGGCTCCGGCGGCGGCTCCGAATTGACAAAGTCCTCCCAGCTACGCTCGCGCTGCGGCGACATGATCAGGATCCTGCTCGCGGGATGCGACGGCTGCGCCTTCGCCTGCTCCGATCTGCGTGGTTCCGGCTTGGGCACTTCCTGCGACGCATCGTCCTGCTCCGGCGCCAGATTCGGCGCGTCGATCCTGACCGTCGCGGCCGCCGCGGTCGCTGGTGTAGCAGACGACCCGGCTTCGACGGAGCTCGCGGTAAGATCGCTGTTCAGGTCGGCCTTGGGCTCGGTCACGGCAATGCTCCGGTAAAGATGAACACTTTGGTAACTTTCAATTGCTTGCCAAATCCTTACCGGCCGCCGCCGTTACGAAAATTTCACGCTTTATCCACCCCCAGTTCCGCCTTGACCGTCAACCGGCGATCGCCTCAATGGAAGCCAACCAAGCCCGGGAGGCGACATGCAACTGTACGATTCGATCGGCCCCAATCCGCGCGTGGTCCGGATGTTTCTCGCCGAAAAGGGACTGACGGTTCCGGTCCAGACCGTTGATCTCGCCGCCGGCGAGAATCGCGAACCGGCGCATCTGGCGCGCAATCCGCACGGCCAGATGCCGACGCTGCAGCTCGACGATAGCAGCCACATCTCGGAGACGGTGGCGATCTGCGAATATATCGAGGAGCTTCATCCCTCGCCGCCGCTGATCGGCACCACGGCGGAGCAACGCGCGGAGGCGCGGATGTGGCGACAGCGCATCGATCTCAACATCTGCCAGCATATCGCCAACGCCTATCGCTTCAGCAAGGGCCTGAAGCGGTTTGAAAGCCGGATCGTCTGCGTGCCGGAGGCCGCCGACGGCCTGAAGCGGATCATTGCCGACCGGCTGGGCTGGCTCGACGGCCAGATCGCCGGCAAGGAATTCATTTGCGGCGACCGTTTCACCTTCGCGGACATCAAGCTGTATTGCTGGCTCGATTTCGCGGGCAAGGTCGAGCAGCCGATGGATCCCGCGAATGCCAACATCGCGGCCTGGTTTGCGAGGGTCGGTAAACGAGACTCTGTAAAGGCGTAGGTAGATCGCAGCGGCCGGATGGCCGACCCTGGTAGACGAAATCGGACTCGTGTCCCGGTCGCGGTGCGGCATTCTCAGGCGATGCCCTTGCCTCGCCGCCATGCCGCTCCGCGGAGCCGGGACCCCGATAATCGCCGGCGTTCTTGGCGGTCCCGGCTCCGCGGCGCATGACGCCTCCTGCGGAGGCGCATTGCGCCGCGTCCGGGACAAGTGCTCTGACCGCTACTTTCTTCTCAGGAGCTATTGAGACGAAGCAATGACGCCGGATCCGGCAGTGGCCTACAGCACCACCGGCGCGTCCGGCAGTTCATTAATATCCGCGCAATCGCGCGGAAAATGGGTGGCGAGGTGCTGCGTCACCGCCGCGATGCCCGAGATTACGCCGCGCTCGAAACGGCCCTGGCGAAATTCGCTCTCCATTGCCTTGCAGATCGTGTCCCAGCCATCCAGGCCGACCCTGGCGTCAATGCCGCGATCGACCACAATCTCGACGTCGCGGTCCGCGAGCAGCAGATAGAGCAGCACGCCATTATTATGTTCGGTGTCCCAGATCCGCAGCTGTGAAAACACCTCGATGGCACGCTCGCGCGCCGACTGCCCCTTGAACAACGGCTCGCCATCCAGCGCGCCTTCAACCACGAAGCGGATTTGTCCGGCGTGGCTGGCTTCGGAGGCCTTGATCGCCTGCTCGATCGCGGCCAGCACTTTTGGCGGGAACGCCTTTCGCACGCGGGAGCGGTTGCCGAGCAGATGCCTGCCGATACGCGCGATACCCATCACCAACTCCCCGAGGCGCCGCCGCCGCCAAAACTGCCGCCACCGCCGCTGAACCCGCCACTGCTCGACGAGCTGCCGGACGACCACGAGCCGCCGCCGCCGATATAGCCGCCGCCGCGCCGGCCGCCACTCACGCCGGATGTGAAGGCATCGCTGATCAGCGTGAACACGAAGCCGACAAGACCGAACAGCCCGGCGATCGTCAGCGTGCCGACCAGCAGCCAGGCCACCAGCGCCACCAGACCGCCGGTGGCCAATGATCCGAACAGCCGACCGAACAAGGTTCGAAAGATGCCACCAAGAATGATCACGCCGAACAGCAGGAACGGCGCGAATTGTTCGATCTGGTCGAGGAAATTTGCGCCCTGCGGCGGCGACGACGCTACAGCCGGTAGCAGTTCGCCGTCGATGACTTTCAGTATCCGGTCGATGCCATCGGAAATGCCGCCAGCGAAATCACCGGCGCGGAATTTCGGCGTAATGACCTCGTCGATGATGCGCCTGGAGGTGACGTCGGTCAGCGCGCCTTCGAGGCCGTAGCCGACCTCGATGCGCAGCTTGCGGTCGTTCTTGGCGACAACCAGGATCGCGCCGTCATCGATTTTCTTGCGGCCGATTTTCCAGGCTTCCGCGACGCGAATGGAGAACTGCTCGATCGATTCCGGCGCCGTCGTCGGCACGATCAGCACCGCGACCTGGCTGCCCTTGCGCGCCTCGAATTCCCGCAAGGTCCCCTCGAGGGCGCCCTGCTGTGCCTGGCTGAGCGTCATGGTCTGATCGACCACGCGACCGCTCAGCGCCGGCACCGCGACATCTGCCCGCGCGGCGAAGCCCCAGCACAGCAGCAGCGCCAGCAGAACGGCTCGGGCAATCCGGGGCGCGGTCATCCGGCGGACGCCGGGCTATTTGGCCGCTGGCGCGGGGGGCGGATTGAAGTCGACCTTCGGCGCCGTCGAAATCTCGCTCTCATTGGCGACCGAGAAATTCGGTTTCTCCTTGTAGCCGAAAATCATCGCCGTGAGGTTGTTCGGGAAGGTGCGTACGCCGACATTATAATCCTGCACCGTCTTGATGTAGCGGTTGCGCGCCACGGCGATGCGGTTCTCGGTACCTTCGAGCTGCGCCATCAGATTGCTGAACAGCGCGTCGGATTTGAGCTGCGGGTAATTTTCGGTCACCACCAGCAGCCGCGACAGCGCACCGCTCAGCTCGCCTTGCGCTGCCTGGAACTTCTGGAACGCGGCGGGATCGTTCAGCACTTCCGGCGTCGCCTGCACGCTGCCAACCTTGGCGCGGGCATTGGTGACGCCGAGCAGCACGTCCTTCTCCTGCTGCGCAAAGCCCTTCACCGAATTCACCAGGTTCGGCACCAGATCGGCGCGGCGCTGATACTGGTTGACCACTTCCGACCAGGAGGACTTGACCTGCTCGTCGCTGGTCTGGATGGCGTTGTAGCCACAATTGGTCAGGCTGAGGGTCGCCAGCGCCGCCAGCACCGTGAAAAATCTGCGCATCGAGATCTCCTGAAAAACCAAAATATTGCCGCTGAAGGCGCGGCGCACCCTAGCAGATACCAGCGGTGGGGAACAATCAGCAGCGGAATTCAATCGCCGTCCGCTCGATCAGTTCCGCAACCGACAGTACCGCATCGACGCCCGAGGTCGAATGGCCGGCGCTCCATATGTCCTTCCAGCGCGCCGGACGGTTCGCGCGGGCGCCGACATCGATGTCTTTCGCGATGTCGATCGCGCCACGTTCGGGCAACGCCTCGGGATCGAGGCCGGCGGCGACGATCGAGGGACGCAACATGTTGGTCTGCAGGCCGGTGAACGCACGCGTCAGCAAAATGTCATCGGCGGAGCTTTCGATCAGCATCGCCTTGTAGCGGGGATCGGCCATGCTCTCCTGCGTGGCGATGAATTTGGTGCCCATGTAAGCAAGGTCGCAGCCCAGCGCCTGCGCCGCGCGCAGCGCGTGGCCATCGCTGATGCCGCCGGCCAGCACGATCGGGCCGTCGAAAAACTGCCGGACGGCGCGCACGAAGGCGAAGGGGTTGAGCCAGCCGGTCTGGCCACCGGCGCCGGCGGTGAGCAGCACCAGCCCGTCGGCGCCGGCGGCGATCGCGCGCTCGGCATGACGGAGGCTGGCAACATCGGCGAACACCAGCGCGCCGGCGTCATGCAAGGGTGCCAGCACCGGCGCCGGCGAGCCTACCGAAGTTATGACCAGTTCGGGGGCGTGGCGGAGCAGTACCGCGAGGTCTTCGGCCAGCCGGACGTTGGAGCGATGCACGATCAGATTGGCGCAGACCGGCGCCACCGCCTTGCCGCCGGCGTCGGCCTGGCGCCGCAGCCTGGTATCGATCTCGGTGAGCCAGCCATCGAGCTGCTCGGCACTGCGGCAGTTGGCAGTCGGAAACGACCCGATCACGCCATGGCTGCAGGCAGCGACGACGAGTTCGACGCCGGAGACCAGAAACATTGGCGCGGCGATCAGCGGCAGATGCAGGCGGCCGCGCAGCCGCGCCAGCGGATCCAGGTTCTTCAAGGACGTTTCCTCTGGGGCTGCGCGGGTTTGTGTTTCCCCGCATCGGTTTCGTTGTTAGCGTGCTCACCAAGATTGGCACGAACGAAGGCCAATCACAAAATATGGGAGAGAACGATGGGCGACTGGCTCAATACGTTTCCGACGGTCGGCGCGCAGACGCTGCGGGCGCTGGCGCGCTATCCGGACCGCATCGCCTTCCACTGGCCCGGCGGATCGCTGAGCTACCGCGGCGCCGCCGACATGATCGGCCGCTTCCAGTCGATCTTCATGAATCTCGGCGCGCAGCCCGGTACTCGCGTGGCGCTGCTGACCGCCAACCGCGCCGAGACCTGGTGCGCCGGCGTCGCCGCGCAATTGTCGCGGTTCGGCATTTCATGGCTGCATCCGCTGGGGTCGCTCGACGACCAGATCGACCAGATCGAGGATTCCGGCGCCGAGATCCTGGTGATCGACGCCGACAGCTTCTCGCAGCGCGGTGGCGAGTTGGCGACCCGCGCGCAGGGCCTGCGACATATCTTTACGCTTGGTCGCGCGGACTACGGCGTCGATCTGCTGGCTGCCGCCGAGGCCGGCGGCACTTCCACCGCGCGGGAATTCGCCAATGCCGATGATATCGCGGTGCTGAACTACACCCGCGGCACAACCGGAAAATCCAAGGGCGCACTGCGCTATCATCGCCAGGTCGCGGGCTTTGCCAGTGCGATCCTGGCCGATTTCGAGATTCCGGATTCGCCGCGCTACCTCACGGTGGCGCCGATCAGCCATGTCGCCGGCACCAAGGTGCTGCCGACGCTGATCCGCGGCGGTACCGTCCACATGCTGAAGGGGTTCGATCCGGAAGCCGTGCTGCGCACCATCGAACGCGAAAGGATCAACTTCACGCTGTTCGTGCCGACCATGGTCTATGTGCTGCTCGACCATCCGGCGATGGCGACGACCGATCTGTCGTCACTCGAGCTCGTTCTGTATGGCGCGTCACCGATGTCGCCGAGCCGGCTGGTCGAGGGCATCGAGCGGATCGGGCCGGTATTCTCGCAGCTCTATGGCCAGACCGAATGCTACCCCGTCTCGGTGTTGCGCAAGGCCGATCACGATCCGAAGCAGCCCGAGCTGTTCCTGTCCTGCGGTTTTCCGATCGCCGCCTGCGACGTCCGCATCCTCGGCGAGGACGACAGCGAAGTCGCTACGGGCGAGTCCGGCGAGATCTGCGTGCGCGCGCCGCATGTGATGGCGGAATACTGGAAACGGCCGGAGCAGACCGCGGAGACGCTGAAGAACGGCTGGCTGCACACCGGCGACATCGCGCGGGCCGACGAGCGCGGCTACCTGTTCATCCTCGACCGCAAGAAGGACATGATCGTCTCTGGCGGCTTCAACATATTTCCCCGCGAAGTGGAGGATGTTCTGACCAGCCATGCCGACGTTGCGATGTGCGCGGTGGTCGGCGTACCCGACGACAAATGGGGCGAAGCCGTCACTGCCATCATCGTGCTCCGCGACGGCGCCCGGCCAAGCGTTGAGGAATTGATCGGGCTGGTAAAGTCGCGAAAAGGCTCGGCGCACGCGCCCAAGCATGTCCAGTTTGTCAGTGAATTGCCAATGACCGGGGTCGGCAAGATCGACAAGAAGGCGCTGCGCGCCAGCTTCTGGGCCGGGCGGGAACGGATGGTGGGATGATTCCCTTGTAGCCCGGATAGACCGGTGGTCCGCGCGTCAGCGCGGGCTGTCGGCGCCATCCGGGGCCGGCGTTTCAGTCATAGGTCGCCCCCCGGATGGCGCGCTGGCTTGCCCTCTTCGAGCGCAAGCCAGCGCTTATCCGGGCTAAGACCATGTAACTTGCATGATGATAGTAACTCGCCTATGTTTATCCGATGCGGCGCAAAAGCTTCGGCGATATGGAATGCCCGGTCGCCCGCAGCCTCGAGCGCGTCGGCGAGTGGTGGAGCATCCTGATCATGCGCGATGCCATCTACGGCATGACGCGGTTTGATGAATTCCAGAACAACTTGAACATCGCACCAAACATCCTGACCCGCCGCCTCACCGCGCTGGTCGAGGCCGGCCTGCTCGAGCGCCGGCGCTATTGCGAGAGGCCACCGCGCAACGAGTATGTGCTGACGCCGCGCGGCCGCGATTTCCGGCCGGTATTGCTGGCGCTGCAGGCGTTCGGCAACAAGCACTTTGCGCCCGAGGGCATCAGCGTGATGCTGGTCGATAAGAGTACGGGTCTGTCGGCCGACCCGATCCTGGTCGATCGCGTCACCGGGCAGCCGATCACCGATGCCACCCACACCAACGCCCCCGGCCCCGCCGCCGGGCCGCGGGTGCAACGACGTCTGAGCAACCCCCGCAAAACTCCCGCGGCCTCGCAGGACGGCTCCCGATGAAGCTCGACCCGCCCCAGGCGATCGTCGCCGCCACCGCCATCCACGAAATGAACCCGCGCACGCGGATGCTGCTGCAGGCGCCGATCGTATCGACACTGCTGAAAATGGCCTGGCCAAACCTGCTGGTGATGCTGGCGCAAGCCTCCACCGGGCTGATCGAAACCTGGTGGGTGTCGCATCTCGGTACCGATGCGCTGACCGGCATGGCGGTGGTGTTCCCCGGCTTCATGATGATGCAGATGCTGTCGGCCGGTGCGATGGGCGGCGGCATTTCCTCGGCGATCGCGCGTGCGCTCGGTGCTCGCCGCCACGACGACGCGCAAGCTTTGGTGATGCACGCCGCCGGGCTCAACATTGCCATTGGCCTGTTCGGTTCAGCGATCTTTTTGATCTGGGGCCGGCCGCTGTATCATGCGATGGGCGTAGATGGCGGCGCGCTCGAAGCCGCGATGCAATATTCCAACGTGGTTTTTGGCGGCGCCGTGCTGGTCTGGCTGATGAATGCGCTGGCCAGTATCATTCGCGGCACCGGCAATATGCTGGTGCCGTCGCTGGCGGTTTGTGTCGGCGTGGTGCTGCTCATTCCTCTGTCACCGCTGCTGATCTTCGGCTGGGGACCGATCCCGGCGCTGGGCATTGCCGGCGGCGGCTGGGCTGTCGTCATCACGACTGCGATCGTCACCGCCGTGCTGGCCAGCTACATCCTGTCCGGACGCTGCATCGTTCGTTTCGAGCTGGCGCGGCCACGCTGGGATCTGTCCATGGACATTCTCCGGGTGGGCGCTATCGCGGCGGTGGTTTCGCTACAGACCAGCCTGACCGTGCTGCTGACCACCGCTTTGGTTGGCGCTTATGGCGGCGGCGACGCGGTGGCCGGTTTCGGTACCGGCGTGCGGCTGGAATATCTGATGGTGCCCTTGGCGTTCGGCTTCGGCGGGCCGCTGGTCGCGCTGGTCGGCACCAACATCGGGGCCGGACAAGAGGCACGCGCGCTGCGCGTCGCCTTGATCGGCGGGGCGATGGTGTTCGCGCTCACCGAGAGCGTGGGCCTCGCGGCGGCGATCTGGCCTGCGGTCTGGCTCGGGCTGTTCGGGACCGACCCGCAGATGATCGAGACCGGCAGCACCTATCTACGCATCGTCGGCCCGACCTACGGCTTCTTCGGCCTTGGATTGTCGCTGTATTTTGCCTCGCAGGGCGCCGGCAGGATGATCTGGCCACTCGCCGCCGGCTTGCTACGACTGGTGATTTCGATCGGCGGCGGCTGGCTGGCGCTGCGGCTGACGGGATCGCTGACCTGGCTGTTCGCCGCGCTCGCTTTCGCACTCGTGATCTACGGAACCCTGATTGCAACCGCCGTGGCGTCCGGCGCATGGTTTACACCGGCACGGACCGCAAAGCCTCGCTGAGCCGCGGATTTCCGCTCCAGCAGGCGCATACGCCTCATGCAGATCGGTGGCTGTAGCGGGTCACCGATCCGGACTACATAGCCGCTCCGGCTGCATTTCGGCGCCGCTACAGGATCGCGACGATGGCAGATGGAATGACGGCGGGGATTGCCCTGCCGATGGATGGCCTGCCTCCCGAACAACGGCGCTGGGCCACTTTCGCGATCTTCACCGCGATGGCGATGGCCTCGCTGGATACCGCGATCGCCAATATCGCGCTGCCGGCCATCGCCGCCGACCTGCACACCACCCCGGCCGATGTGATCTGGGTCGTCAACGTCTACCAGATTGCCCTGGTAGCCACCCTGCTGCCGTTCGCCGCGCTGGGCGAAATCGTTGGCCACCAGCGCATCTATCTCGGCGGGCTGGTGCTGTTCACGCTGGCTTCGGTGGCTTGCGCGCTGGCGTGGTCGCTGGACAGCCTGCTTGTCGCCCGCGCGCTACAGGGCCTTGGCGCCTCAGGCATCATGAGCGTCAATACGGCGCTGGTCGGACACGTCTATCCCAAGCGCATGCTGGGCCGCGGCTTCGGTCACAACGCGCTGGTCGTAGCGATCTCCTTTACGCTAGGACCCACCATCGCCTCCGGAATCCTGTCAGTGGCAACCTGGCCATGGCTGTTTGCCGTCAACCTGCCGTTCGGCCTGATTGCAATCGTGGTCGGCATGAAGACCCTGCCGCAGACCGCGCGGGCCAGCCATGCCTTCGACTTTCCGGGCGCGCTGCTGGCGGCCGCTTGCATGAGCCTGTTGATCCTGGGCATCAGCAGCGCGGCGCATCACGCCGCCGCGCCGCTCGTCATCGCCGAACTTATCGGCGGCCTGCTGATCGGCTGGCTGCTGCTGCGCCGGCAGACCGGCCACCCCGCCCCGGTATTACCGATTGACCTGTTCAGGCGCCCGATGTTTGCGCTGTCGGCAGCGACCGCGATTTTTACCTTCGCCGTTCAGGGTCTCGCCTTCGTGTCGCTGCCATTCTACTTCGAGGACATCCTGCATCGCTCCCAGGTCGAGACCGGCTTCCTGCTCACGCCGTGGCCGCTGGTGGTGGCGATCATGGCGCCGATTGCCGGCCGCTTGTCGGATCGCTATCCCGCCGGCATCCTCGGCGGTCTCGGGCTGGCGCTGCTCTGCCTCGGTATGATGTTGCTCGCTTTGCTGCCATCGGAGCCCAGCGTCGCCAACATCGTCTGGCGTATGGTGATCTGTGGCGCAGGCTTCGGATTTTTCCAGGCGCCGAACATGAAGGCCTTCATGGCCAGTGCGCCGGCGGGACGCAGCGGCGGCGCCAGCGGCATGGTCGCCACCGCCCGACTGATAGGCCAGACCACCGGCGCGGCACTGGCCGCCTTCTGCTTTGGCCTGGTCGGCCACGAGGGCGCGACACTGGCACTGGCGCTCGGCGCTGGCTTTGCGGCCATAGGTTGCCTGCTGAGCTTCTCGCGTCTCGCCATCCGCGCGGCACCCGTGGCGTGAGGTTCAAAAGAATTTCGCAACCCACGTTTCTATTTTGCAATGCCGTAGTAACTCGTGTGTTATAGTGCACTGCGGAGAGACCGTTTCGCAGCGCAAGTATCAAACCGGGTTCCAGTTCCGTTGATACCAGTGATGACGGAATGGTTCTGATGGGTACGGCAACCGCTGGTATGAGGGAAATTCTTGAGGGTTCTGTTCGTCACTCCGGAGATTGACGACTTCGTTCGGGTGGGAGGCCTCGCGGCTGTCTCCGCCGCCCTGCCCCGGGCGTTGCGGATCTGGACCGATGTCAGAGTGATTTTACCCGGTTATCGCAGTGTGGTTTCCCAGTTTGAAACCATCGAGGTGGTAGGCGAATGCCCGGCACTCGCGGAAATGCCAGCCTGCAAGCTCGGGCTGGCGGCGACCAAGGACGGCATGCCCGTCTACATCCTGCTCTGCCCAGAACTTTATGACCGCCCCGGCAATCCCTATGGCGACGCCGGTGGACGCGACTGGCCGGACAATGATATCCGCTTCGCCCGGTTCGCTTCCGCCGCCGCCCTGCTGGCCGCCGGCCGGCTCGACCCGAACTGGTCGGCCGATCTGGTGCATGCCAATGACTGGCAGTCGGCAATGGTCCCGGCCTATCTGGCCTGGAGTGGGATCCGGATTCCAACCATCCTCACCATTCACAACCTGGCCTATCAGGGCCTGTTTCCCAAAGAGTCGCTGCGCCGCATCGGCGCGCCGGTGGAATCGTTCCACATCGACGGACTTGAATTCTACGACAAGCTGTCCTTCCTCAAGGGCGGGCTGATCTACTCCTCGCACCTCACCACGGTGAGCGAGACCTACGCCCGGGAGATCACCACGCCCGAACTGGGCTGCGGCCTCGAGGGGCTGCTGCGCACCCGCTCCAACAAGGCGCAACTCACCGGCATCCTCAACGGCATCGACGAGAGCTGGGACCCGCGCGTCTGCGCCGAACTGATGCGACCGTTCGGCGCCGGCGACTGGGAAGCCAAACGCGCCAATGCCGACGGAGTCCGCCAGCAATTCGGGCTCGCGCTATCACGCGGGCCTATTTTCGGTCTGGTCGCCCGGCTGGTGCATCAGAAGGGCGTCGACCTGGTGCTGTCGGCCGCCGACGCCATCGTGTCGGCCGGTGGCCAGATCGTCGTCACCGGCACCGGCGAGCCCGCGATCGAGCAGGCGCTGATGGAGGCGCATCGACGCCGTCCCGATGCGATCGGCGTCGCCATCGGCTTCAACGACCGCGAAGCCCGCCGCATCTTCGCCGGCAGCGATTTCACTTTGATGCCATCGCGCTTCGAGCCTTGCGGGCTCAGCCAGATGTACGCGCAACGCTTCGGCTCACTGCCGATCGGGCACCAGACCGGCGGCCTTGCCGAAACCATCGTCGATGGCGAAACCGGCTTCCTGTTCACCAAGCCTTCCACCGAGTCCTTCCTCGGTGGCATCATGCGGGCGTTCGCGACCTTTGGCTCGAAGGATCGCCTGAACTCGATGCGCCGCAGCGCGATGTCGAAATCCTTCAGCTGGAACATTTCGGCGGCCAGCTACAGCGCGCTCTATCGAAAGACGGTCAGCGCCGGCGTCTAGGCGGCGCCCTCCACTTTCTCCTGCTACTTCACGCCGAGCTGCAACTCGCCCTGACGGGTTTCCGACGGCGACAGCACCAGTGTCTTGCCGTTGCGCAGTTGGAATACCGGCGGCGAATAGGAATCCGCCTGACCGCTGGCGTTGAATTTGATCGGCCCGAAGAAAGTACGCACGTTGAGCCCGGCCAGAGCATCGCGGACCTTCTCCTTGTCGAGCGAGCCAGCGCTTTCGATCGCCATCTGCATCGTCACCGCGGCCACGCTGTAGGACGCGCTGCCATAATCCGGATTGCGGCCGTATTTGTCCTTGAAGGCTTTCAGATAGCCCTCGCTCGACCCGAACACGTCATCGGCCGGATAGCGCGAGGCAGCGTCCCACCAGGCGGCACCGGTGATGTTCTCCGAGCCGGCAATGCCGACCGCCTCGACGAATTCGGGAAATGACGGCCCGGTCAGCATCGTCACCACCGGTGCCTCGATGCGCTGATCGATCATCTGCTTGCGGATCAGGATATTGTCGTTGCTGTAGCCGGCAATGAAGATCCAGTCCGGCGCCAGGTTCTTCATCACCGACAGCGCAGAGGCGTGGTCCAGCGCGTTGATCGAGAATTTTTCGTTGGAGACGACCTCCATGCCATTGGCCCTGGCGACCTGCTCCATCTCCTGCGCGAGCGCCAACGGAAACAGATCGTTGCGGGCGTAGATCGCGACCTTTTTCACCGCCGTCGCTTTCGCCCGCACCACCTTGAACAGCGGCTCCAGCAGCGTGGCATTGGGCGTGTAGGTGCCGAACAGGTAGCGGGGCTTCTGGTCGAACACCTGCTGCGACGAAGCGGTCGCGGCGACCGTCGGGATCCTGTATTTTTCCGACACGATGCTGGCGGCCTTGGCGGCACCCGAGCCGTGCGGTGAGAACAGGAAGTCGACCTTGTCCTGGGTGATCAGGCCCTCGGCCGCCTGCACCGCGCGCGGCGTGTTCGATTGATAGTCGACATAGACCATCTCGACCTTCAGCCGGCGATCTCCGACCCTGAGGCCTCCGGCCTTGTTGACCTGCTCCACCCAGACGTCATAGCCCTGCTGGGCTTTCAGGGCCTCAGGCGCGAGGCCGCCGGTGAGCGGCAGCGGCGCGCCGAAGCGGATGACATCCGATGCCTCCGCCACCGGCATCACAGCGGCAAAAGCCATTCCGACCGCCAGCGCGATGACGGTGGCGGAACGCGTCAGAAAACGGGCTGGCATGATGCATCCTCGCGCAGTGATCCGCGACCACCCTGCAAAATCCGCGCCGCTATGTACCGACGCGAAGCGCTGATCCCTGCTTGCGCAGATAGGCGATCACCGACAGGGCGGTGATGCGGCCGGTCTTCGGATTTTCCGACGGGATGTTCTCGATCGACATCGTGAAGCTGGCGGAGTCGGAATCGACTTCGACGCGATGCACGTTGCGCGTCAACGCGGGATCGGCCCAGATTTCCAGCCGGGTGCGGTCCGGGCCGATGCCGGCCAGTGACAGCGCGACCGCGACGTTGAGATTGGCAGGAAATCCCTTGGCAGCCTCGCGCGCGGTGCCGTCAAAGATCTTCAGCGGCTCGGTGATGCTCTCGATATCGATGTTGTTTTCGACGATGTAGGGCGCACCCGCGAGGCCCTTCACCGGCTTTCGCGTCACCATCCGCACCGAATGGATGGTGCCCTCGGCTGCCGCCGTCACGGCGTCGAGGCCGATCAGCGCGCCGGTCGGCACCACGATCTGGCCGCCATTCTGCTTTGCCGTCGCGACGAGATCATCATTCTCCAGCAACGCACCAACGCTGAGAATGATCGCGGTCTTGCCGCGGCTGACGAACGGCGCCACGATCGACCGCAGCAAGGCCGCCGGCGCGCACTCGATCACGATATCCGCGACATCCGCCAGTGCATCGATCGGCAGGATCGCCGGCGACTTTGACAAGGCGGCTAGAAACTCCCGGTGCTTTGCGGGATCGCTGACCGACACGGCGACCAGCGCCAGCCCATCCAAGCCGCCATCCAGTGCCGTGGCAACGGCACGGCCGATCGCGCCCAACCCGACCACTGCCACGCGCTTTACCGATTGAGGTGAGGTCATCACAATTTCCCGGTTCAGACTTCGACGACACGCTCAAGGTGAACGCGGCGGCAATCCATTTCATACTCCAGATCGACCACCGGCGGGCGGTTGAAGTGCCAGGTGACGCCGTTGCGCAACACGCCACGACGGCCGAGTTCGCTTTCCAGCAGGGCATAGACGTCGCGCACGGTGTAGAGCTGTACGGCAGTGGTCTGGCTCCAGCTGCCGGAGAACGCACTCATGCGGCGCTCCATTTCGTCGAGCACCCATTTGGCCTTTGCCAGCATGGCGGGCGGGCTGACATCGCCGAGGCACACCGTGTTGTCGCGGTAGTCGCCCTTGCCTTCCGCGGATTCGCCGCTGCCGGCCACCACGAATGATTCCGGCGCGTCGTCCGCGGCGACCGCGAAGGTGAAGGCATGGAAGCCCGGCTCCGACGGCGGATCGAGCTTCGGACAGACGTTGCTGCGGGCGATCGGGTTGACGCCATCCTTCATCACGCCCCAGTCGATCAGGGTCTTGATGTAGATCTCGTTGAAGTCCTTGAAACCCTGCTCGGTAAATGGCGCCGGTGAGCGCAACTCGCAGGCGGCGAATGAGGTCAGCGGCCGGCCGGCCTTGCCGACGATGTCGGCGATCATCGCAAAGCCCTGCTTCAACGGCACTACGCGGGAGAAGCGTACCCGCTGCAGCGTGAAACCGGGCAGCGCGCCGACGCCGCAAGAATACTGCGTGACGCCAGGCATATAACGATAGCCACTATTGGCTGCTTCGACGGTGTCGATCATGGTTGCCTCGTTGGATGCGATGAAATCAGTCTTCGAGGACGCCGAGATAGGCGTCGCGAATAATCGGATCGGCCAGCAGTTCGGCGCCCTGCCCGGTGCGCACGATGCGGCCCATATCCATGATGTAGGCGGAATGACAGAGATCCAGCGCGGTGGTGACGTCCTGCTCGACCAGCAGGATCGACATGCCCTCCGCGTTCAGCGTCCGCAGCGCCGCGACCAGTTGCTCGACCAGTAGCGGCGACAGGCCAAGCGACAGCTCGTCGATCATCAGCAGCCGTGGCGCGCTCATCAATCCGCGACCGATGGCGCACATCTGCTGCTCGCCGCCCGACAGGGTCGCGGCAGCCTGGTTACGGCGCTCCAGCAGTTTCGGAAAAATGGTGTAGACGCGGTCGAGGTCGCGCGCGATATCGGCCCGCGTCACCTTGCGCGAATAGGCCCCCATCAGCAGATTGTCCTCGATGCTCATGGCGCCGAACAACCGGCGGCCCTCGGGCACGTGCACGATGCCATGGGCCAGAATCTGCCCGGCCCTCGCAGCCGAGAGATCAACGCCTTCAGAAAAGTACCTGCCCGACTGGACCGGGAGCAGCCCTGACAGCGCGCGCATCAAGGTGGTCTTGCCGGCGCCGTTGGAGCCGATCAGCGCGGTGATCTCGCCCGATCGCACCGCCATGTCGATGCCCCACAGCACCTGGATTTCGCCATAGCCGGCGCGGACCTGCTGCAGTTCGAGGATCAGCGGCCTATCCACGGGCGGCGTTCCGTTGTGCATATTGCTGGCCCAGATAGGCATCGACCACCGCGGGGTTCTTGATGACGTCGCGCGGCGCGCCGTCGGCAATCAGCCGGCCATTATGCAGCACCGCGATGCGGGTGCAGACGTTGAGCACCACCTTCATCAGATGCTCGATCATCACGATGGTGATGCCATTCGCGGCCAGTTGATGAATCAATTTTGTGGCACGCTCGACTTCGGCGCTGTTGAGGCCGGCATTGACCTCGTCGAGGAACAGCAGCTTCGGCTTCATTGCCAGCGCCTTGGCCAGTTCAAGCCGTTTGCGCATCGCCAGCGTCAGCGTCGCCGCGGACTGGCCGGCCTGCGCTTCCAGGCCAACGAACGCCAGATGCGCACGGGCCTCCTCGCGCGCCGATTTCAGGCTTTCGCCGGGCTGCGAGAACAGCGCTGCCGCGGCGACGTTGTCGAGCGCGGTAAATTCGGCGAACGGCTGCACGACCTGGAAGGTGCGCGACAGGCCGAGCCGCGCCGCCTGATAGGTTTTTACCCGCGTGATGTCGCGGCCATCAAATGTGACGACGCCAGCGCTGGCTGGCGTGACCCCGCAAATCGTGTTGACCAGAGTGGTCTTGCCGGCGCCGTTCGGCCCGATCAGGCCGAGCACTTCGCCCCTGTTGACGGAGATCGAGACATCGCTCAGTGCCTTCAGCCCGCTAAAATTGCGCGAGACATTGCTGAGGTGCAGGATTTCGTGCGGCATCTCAGACATGTTTTGCCTTTCGCCAGAACATCCCCCGCCGCAGCGAGATCAGGCCATGCGGCAGGAACAGCAGCAGCACGATGATGAGAACACCGAGCACGCCGGAATGGATCTGAATGTAATTGCGCCAGACCACTTCCTCGAGGCCAAGATAGAGGAACGCGCCGCAGACCACGCCGAGCGGCGAGCCCAGCCCGCCCATCAGCGCCATCACGATCGGCTTGACCGAATAGAGAATGTCGAACACGTCGGATGGATCGATGTAATGCACCCAGGCCGCATAGATGCCGCCAGCCGCGCCGACAAAACACGCCGACAGGCCGAAGGCGATGCTCTTGTAGAGCGTGGCATTGAGCCCGACCATGTTGGAGGCGGTCTCGTTCTGCCGGATGCAGTTCAGGCCGAAGCCAAGTTTCGACGCCGAGACGACGATCACCGCCAGCGCGGTGATTACCAGTAGACCCCACATCGCATAGAAAAAGAACGTCGCATCGGCGAGAATGCCGGAGCCGGAGGTCAACGGGATATTCAGCCCCATGCCGCCGCCCGTGAGGTCCGTGGCATTGTTGACCAGTTCGCGAAATACTTCGACCAGAGACAGGCTGGCAATGGCGAAGTAATGCCCACGCAGCCGCAACAGGATCGCGCCCAGCGCCGCCGCCAGCAGGAACGACGCGATCAGGGTTCCGACCAAGGCAACGGTGAGCGGCACGCCCTTGTTGAGCAGGACGCCGGTGGCATAGGCGCCAAGGCCGAAGAAGGCCGCCGTGGCGAAGGACGGATAGCCGGCGAAACCGCCGACGATGTTCCACGACAGCGCGAAGATCGCATACATGCAGGCCATGGTGCCGAGCCGCAGCGCGTAGGCGCCGCCGAACAGCGGCAACGACGCGACGCAGGCGATCAGCAGCAACAGTGCGATATTGGCCCGGGTCATTCAAAACCCTTTCGGCCGAGCAGGCCCTGCGGGCGAACGACGAGAAACACGATCAGCAGCACGAACGACAGGGTCGTCGCGTGCGCCGGGCCGAGATAGACCGAGCCGATACCTTCGACCAGCGCCAGCAGCAGGCCGCCGGCCAGCGCGCCGGACACGCTGCCAAGGCCGCCGAGCACGCAGACCACGAAGGCCTTGCCGAGATAGGCCGACGAGGTCAGCGGCGAGATCGGGAAAATCAATGCCATCAGCACGCCGGCGCAGCCCGCCAGAGCGGCACCGAGGCCGAAGGCGATGGCATAGATCGACTTGACGTCGACCCCCATCAGCACCGCGGCGTCACGGTCGAGCCGGACCGCGACGATGGCGCGGCCGACCTTCGAGCGCCGCAACAGCAGATACAGCAGTCCAGTAAGCGCCAGCGCCGAAACCGTGGCGATCAGCCGATCGACCGGCACCACCACGTCGAACAGCGAGACCGAGCCGGTCGGCGGGCTCAGGGTCAGCTTGCGGTAATCGGCCTTGAAGTAATAGATCATCGCATTGTTGAGGATCAGATCGAGCCCGAAGGTCAACGTCAGCGTCACCAGCACCGGCGCGGTGATGACGCGGTTAAGCAGCAGCCGCTGCAGCAGATAGCCAAAGGCGAAGAACAGCGGCGCGGCGAGCAGCAGCGCGAACCATGGCGAGATCCCGGCCCATTGATAGGCGCCCCACGCCAGATAGGCGCCGAGCACGATGAACGAGCCGTGGATCAGGTTGATGACGTTGAGCACGCCCCACACCAGCGAAAAGCCAATGGCGATACAGGCGTAAAGACAGCCCAGCACCAGCGCATTGATCAGGACCTGGACTGCCAGCATGTGAATTCCTCAGGGCGAGCGCGACGTTCAGTTCACGCCGAGCTTGAATTCGCCCTGCTTGATCGCCTCCGGAAACAGCACCACCGGCTTGGCGTTCTGGATCTGGAAGACCGGCGGCTCCAGCGAGTTGATCTGGCCATTGGCGCCGAACTTCACCGGACCCCAGAAGGTCATGACATCCAGGCTGGCAAGCGCATCGCGCACCTTGTCGCGATCAAGCGTGCCGGCCTTCTCGATGGCCAGCTGAAACAGCGCGCCGGACACCGCCGCCGAAGCCTGGCCATAGTCCGGCTCCGAATTATACTTCGCCTTGAACAGCCGCACGAAGTTCGACGTCTTCCCGAAAATGTCCTTGCCGTCATACTGCTCGGCCGGATGCCACCACGACGCGCTGGAGATGTTCTCGGCGCTCTGCCCGGCGGCCTCGATGAAATCCTGATAGGCGGGACCAGCGATCATCGTGACTACCGACGCCTTCATCTGCTGGTCGACCATCTGCTTGCGGATCAGCAGCAGGTCGTTGGTATAGCCGGTGATGAAGACCCACTGCGGCGCCAGCGACTTGATCTGCGACAGCGTGGCAGAGTGATCGAGCGTGTTGATGGCGTATTTTTCGGAGTACACAACCTCTAGGCCAACCGCCTTGGCGGATTTCTCCATCTCCTGCGCGATTGCCAGCGGGAACAGATCGTTGCGCGCCAGGATCGCGATCTTCTTCACGTCCGGCGCCTTGGCCTTGACAATCCCGGTCAGTGGCGTGGTCAGGGTGTCGTTCGGGGTAAAGGTGCCGAACAGATATTTGTAGCCTTGATCATAGACCTGCGAGGACGAGGCCGAGGCCGCGATGGTCGGCATCTTGTATTTCTCGGAGATCGTGCTGGCCGCCTTGGCGGCGCCCGAGCCGAACGGCCCGAACATGAAGTTCACATTGTCCTGGGTGATCATCTGCTCGGTGGTCTGCACCGAACGCGGCGTATTGGACTGGTAATCGCCATAGACGATCTCGACCTTGTATTTCTTGCCGCCGACATTGATGCCCCCAGCCTTGTTGGCCTCCTCGGCCCACAGATTATAACCCATCTGCTGCTTGACGGCTTCCGGCGCCAGCGGCCCGGTGATCGGCAATGGAGCGCCGAACCGGATCACGTCCTCCGCGGACGCCATGGCCGACGCGCCGAGGCTGGCAATCGCCAGTAGCAATGAGCCTGAGATGCGAGCCAGTCGGGGACGAAACATCCATATTCTCCATCGATGACCGTGAACCTGTTCTCGGCAAACATGGCAAATCTATAGGTCGAATAAAAGCATTGAATTTCGATGCGGTCGGTCTGAAAATAAGAATGCTAGTCTAGGGCTGCCAGATCGTTGGGCAGCGGATCGGGATACCGAAGGTGATTGAATCGACTTCCATCCGCTATTTCCGGATCGTGACGGAATGCGGCTCGATCAAACAGGCGGCGGCGGCGCTCCGCATCGCGCCTTCCGCGATCAGCCGGCAGATGCAGGGGCTCGAAGAAGAGCTCTCGGTCAAATTATTCGAGCGCGGCGCCCGCGGCATGAACCTGACCGACGCCGGCCACGTGCTGTATCGCTATGCGATCGAGAACCGCGACCAGCTCGACGGGCTGCGCAGCGAGGTCGAGGCGTTCGATTCGCAGCGTCGCGGCCAGGTCAAGATCGCCACCGTCGAGGGCATGCTGGCGAGCTTCCTGCCAAATTTCTTCGTCGACCTGTCGGGTGCTTATCCCGGGATTTCGATGTCGGTCACCGCCGTTGGCTCACGCGACGTCGCCGAGATGGTCGGCCAGAACGAGGTCGATCTCGGCCTGATCTTTGGCCGTGCGCCACGGCGCGATCTGGTCGAGCTGGCACGGATGCGGCAATCGGTGCAGCTGATCGTGGCGCCGGACCATCCGCTGGCGGGCAAAATCTCCTGCGGCATGAAGGATCTGGCAGGGCTGCGGGTGGTGGTGCCGGATCCTTCCTTCGGCATCCGGCAGGAAATCGACAAGGCCTGCGCGCAGGCCAATGTCCGGCTGCAGATCTGCAACGAGACCAATTCGCTGGCTTTCGCCCAGACCATCGTGTCGCGCACCGAACTGGCGACCTTCCTGCCGCGCGATACGGCGATGCCCTCGATCCAGGCTGGCACACTGGTCGGGGTGCCGCTGCGCGACAAGCGGCTCGAGGCCACACAGGTGACGCTGGTGCAATTGGCCGCGCGAAATGCCTCGCCATCGACACGGCTGGTGGCAGAGATGCTGGTGGCGCGAATGCGGGACAACGAGGATTGAAGGAATCGATACCTGGCGGCTGCGCCGGATTGCCGCGACACTTGCAATCACCCTGTACCGCCGACAAAGGCGCGAACATAGCGATGGCTATTCACCCTGAAAGGGCGCACCGTTATTTTCATCTTTCAAAGGAAATTGCATGCAACCCCTGTTGTCGCGTCACGTTGAGACCGAAGAATCGCTGCGTCTCGGCGTCACCTCCGGTTGGTACACCACCAAGGTCAGCGGCACCTTCGTCACCGGCCCGCATGATACCGAGAAAGAGTGCCTGTCGAAGATCGCCGAACTCAACCCGCCCATAAAGCGCAAGTAACACGGCTGATCGAGGAGACCGCCCGATGGCACTGACCGACGCAGGCTTCACCGACTATGATATCGACCGCTCGGTCGTGCTGTTCACCATGATGGACGACACCACCAGCGTGCCATGTGCGATCAGCACCGATGCGATGGACCAGATCGAGGGCGTCAAGCGGACCTCCGCCGGTCAACGTGAGCAGCAATTCCTGCGGCTACGTGACAAGATCAGCGAATGCGCCTCGCGCAAATTCGTCGCGGTCGAACTCGAGGGGCGACCGCCAGGCATTATTTTGCGGGCGATCGATTTCCGCGGCTGACGTTTTGCATTCCGGGGCGCGAGCAGCGCAAGCTGCGAGCGAACCCGGACATGCTGAACAGTTCGGGATTTTGGGTCTGCACTTTCACCGGCTTCGCCGGCCGAAGCGCAGCCCGGAATGACGGATACTAACCTTCGCTGATCGCGATCGCTTCGATTTCGACCAGCGCATCCTTCGGCAGCCGCGCCACTTCGATGGTCGAGCGCGCCGGCGGATTTTCGGCGAAAAACGTCGCGTAGACCGCGTTCATCGCCGCGAAATCATTCATGTCCTTGAGAAACACCGTGGTCTTGACGGCGGAAGCGAGACTCGCACCGCCCGCTTCGAGTACCGCGGCGACGTTCCGCAGCGATTGCCGGGTCTGTTCAGCGATGGTCGCCGGCATGGCGCCCGACAGGTCCATCGGCAACTGCCCGGCGCAGAACACCAGATTGCCGGTACGTACGGCCTGCGAATAGGGTCCCGCGGCGGCGGGCGCCTTGGGCGTCGCGATAATGATCTTGCTGGTCATGGCGCATCCTTTACTCGGATGGTCCACCAATGCCGCCCGATCGGCGGCACCATAGGACAATTCGTTTCACGGTCAATTGCAGGCCGCGCCAGGGCCATGCTTACAGGCGGTGCTGGTTGCGCACCGGCTCAGGCCGCGGCGGCACTGTTGCGCTCGGACTGGACCACCTCGAATCCCTCAAATTTCGGGTGGCCAAGATACAGGCTCTCGCCGTTCTTGTTGCCGGCGCGGGCGTGGGATTTGCGGAAATGTTCGGACCGGGTCCAGGCCTCGAACTCAGCCTTACTGGCCCAGGTCGTGTGCGAGGAATACAACGTGTAATCGTCGGCTACCGGGCCCTTCAGCAAATGAAATTCGACGAAACCGGGCACCTCGCTGAGATAGGATTCGCGCGTCGCCCAGACGGTTTCAAACGCCTGCTCGGCGCCGGTCTTGACCTGGAAGCGGTTCATGGCGATGAACATGAAAATCTCCTGTACGGGTTGGCAACCATCCTAACGGAAAAGCGCCCCGCCAAAGAACTCCCTTTTTGTCTAGCGACCCAGCCACGCGAGGCCTGTCCCGCAGCGGCCCCACCGGCGAAACGCCGGCTTGTCCCCACTCCCTGCCGCGGGCACGACGAAGAACTGCCGCGCCTTGCAATGCTGCGGCGCAGCGCCGATAATTCGTCTTCAAATTTGCAAAGGGCCGCATGCCATTCGATCTGCTCATCCGCAATGCCAACCTGCCGGACGGCCGCCGCGGCCAGGACATCGCCATCGCGGACGGACGTATCGTCGCCGTGCAGCCGGGGCTTGAGGGCGAAGCCGGCCGCGTGATCGACGCCGCCGGACAGCTGGTGTCGCCGCCCTTCATCGATATCCACTTCCACATGGATGCGACCTTGTCGCTCGGCCTGCCCCGCCTCAACACCTCCGGCACGCTGCTCGAGGGCATCGCGCTATGGAGCGAATTGAAGCCGATCCTGACCTATGAGGCGCTGGTCGAACGCGCGCTGCGCTATTGCGACCTCGCGGTGGCGCAGGGCGTGCTGGCGATACGCAGCCATGTCGACATCTGCGACGACCGGCTGCTGGCGGTAGACGCGCTGCTCGACGTCAAGAAGCAGGTAGCGCCCTGGCTCGATCTCGAACTGGTGGCGTTTCCGCAGGATGGCTATTTTCGGTCGCCAACCGCGGCCGCTAATCTCGCCCGCGCACTCGACAAGGGCGTCAGCATCGTCGGCGGTATCCCGCATTTCGAACGCACGATGGCCGAGGGCGCCGCCTCGGTGAAGGCGTTGTGCGAGATCGCGGCGGCACGCGGGTTGCGCGTGGACATGCATTGCGACGAGAGCGACGATCCGCTGTCGCGGCACATCGAAACGCTGGCCTGCGAGACGCAGCGGCTCGGTCTGCGCGGCCGCGTCGCCGGCTCGCATCTGACCTCGATGCATTCGATGGACAATTACTACGTCTCCAAGCTGCTGCCGCTGATGGCCGAGGCCGGCGTCGCGGCGATCGCCAATCCGCTGATCAACATCGTGCTGCAGGGGCGCCACGACAGCTACCCGAAGCGCCGCGGTATGACCCGCGTGCCGGAGATGCGGCCACATGGCATCAACGTCGCCTTCGGCCAGGATTGCTGCATGGATCCATGGTACTCGATGGGCTCCGCCGACATGCTGGAAGTCGCGCATATGGGGCTGCATGTCGCGCAGATGACCAGCTTTGATGCGATGCGCTACTGCTTCGACGCCGTCACCAGCAATCCGGCAAAGATCATGGGCCTCGAAGGCTATGGCCTCGAGGTCGGCTGCAATGGCGATCTGGTGCTGCTGCAGGCGCGCGACCCGATCGAGGCAATCCGGCTCAAGGCAACCCGGCTGGCGGTGGTTCGCCGTGGCCAGGTGATCTGCGAGACGCCGGCGCGGATCGGCCGGCTCGCGCTGCGGGGGCGACCGCCAACGGTCGATCCCGCCACTTACGCGCCGCCGGAATGACCTATTCGGGCCTTCAATCCATCCCAGAACGCCGTCCATGACATCGCAGCACCCAACGCCCCTGAGCGTCGCCATCATCGGCGGCGGCGCGGCCGGCACGCTCGCCGCCATCATTCTGGCGAAGCTTCCCGGCATCGGCGGCATCACCCTGCTTGATCGCGACGGCCGCTTCGGCCGCGGGCTGGCCTATTCCGCGACACAGCCATGGCATCGCATCAACGTGCCCGCCTACAAGATGGGCGGCGTCGGTGCCGATGATCCGGAGGGCTTCGCCGATTGGCTCGCGGCGAACGGTCATGCCGCCGGCCCTGATTATTCGACCGCCTTCGTGCCGCGCGCCGCCTATGGCGATTTCCTCTGCGCGCAACTGGCCGAGGTCAGCGCAGGCGGCAGACTCGACATGCGGGTGGACGCGGCATTGGCTGTCGAGAAGCACGGCGACGGCTACCGCGTCGCCACCGCGTCGGGCGACATCATCGAATCCCGGCTGGTGTTTCTGTGCATCGGCAATCATCCACCGTCCGATTTTGCCGGCGTCGTCCCTTCACCGCGTTCGATCTCCAATGTCTGGGCAACGGGCGCGCTCGATCCGATCGGCGCGGACGACAGCGTCATGGTAATCGGCACCGGTGCCACCGCGGTGGACGTGGTGATCGACCTCGTGCATCGCGGCGTCAGGCACGAGATCACCATGGTGTCGCGGCGCGGGTTGCTGCCACGGATCGATGTCGTTCCCGTCGCCGATCCCGACCCGGTCAAGAGCTGGCCGGGAAAGACGGTGCGCGGATTGCTGCAAAGGCTGCGCGAGGATATCCGGCACAAGGCCGCCCTCGGGATTCCGTGGCAGACCGCGATCGACAGTTTTCGGCTGTACACCTCGGAGCTCTGGCAAGGCCTATCCGCGACCGAACGCGCACGGTTTTCGCGGCATTTGCGGTCGATCTGGCTGGCGCACCGGCACCGGCTGGCGCCGGATGTCGCGGCGCTGCTGGAGCAGTTGCAGCGCGGCCAACGCTTGCGCGTGATCGCCGGCCGGGTGACCGCAGCGACCACCACCGCGACCGGCCATCACGTCACGCTACGGCGGCGTGGCCGCGGCACACTCGATCTTGCCACCCACTGGATCCTGAACTGCACTGGACCGGAGGAGCGATACGACAAAGTCGATGATCCGCTGGTGCAATCGCTGCTCGCCTCCGGCCGCGTCCGCCCGGGTCCGAATGGGCTGGGGCTCGATGTCGATAGCGGCTGCCGTCTGATCGACCGCGCCGGCCATTCGCAACCCGGGCTATTTGCGATCGGCCCGGCGACGCGTGGTACGTTCTGGGAAGTGACGGCGGCGTCGAATATCCGCAAGCAGCTACTCGGGGTGGCCGAAGCCCTGTAACCGACGCCTCAGCTGCGCAGTGCGCTCGCCAGCGCCAGACGCGACGGAATCGTGACCGTTCGATGAAAATTTATCTTTCTCATTTGCTGAGAACCACATCTTGGATTATGAGACGTCTAGCGCTGACAATAATTGTTGATGCGGGGATGACATCCAGCTGCCGCCAGTGGCGGGCGGCGCGCCTGTCAATCGGAGGCTGTGTTGGCTACAAAGAAGATCGCCCTCGCGCCGATACGTGACGAGCCATCGCGGACAATCGCCGCCGACGGCAGCTCGCGCAAAGTTCTCCGCGCGCTGCTGGCGTTTTCCGTCGAGAGGCCGCGGCATTCAGCGGAGAGCCTGGCCGAACAGATTGGCGTGCCGCTGTCATCCACCTATCGCTATATCGGAATCCTGCGCGAGGCGGAGCTGATCGACGAGGATGGACGTGGCTGCTTTGTGCTGGCACCGCGCGTGATCGGACTGGCCCAGGCCGCGCGGGCGGGAACGGACCTTGCGTCGGTAGCCCGCCCGTTCATGAAGCGGATCGCCCAGGAGGCCGGCGAAACCATCATTCTCATTCGGCGGTCCGGCGACCGCGCAGTATGCATCGAACGCGCAGAATCGTCGTCCCGGATCCGGTTGACCTTCGAAGTCGGCACCGCGCTACCGCTGCATCGCGGCGCCGGGCCAAAATTGCTGCTTGCGCATCTGCCACCGGACGACTGCGACGCCACGCTGTGCGACGCGATCGCCCGGGAGCCGGCCTTTGCCACACAGCGCAGGGCGCTGCAGCGCGAACTCGCCATAATCCGGGAACAGGGCTGGGCGGAATCGCGCGCTGAAATCACGCCGCATGTCTATGCCGCCGCGGTCGGCATCCGCGATGTCAACGGCGTGGTGGCCGCGCTCTCCTTCGTGGCGCCAGCGTTCCGGATGCCGAAGGCCAGCCAGATCATGCTGCGCGAGCAGTTGCAACGGGTGGCGGGCGAGATCACCAAGGCCTACGCGACCGTGACCTTTTGAGCTCGAGCGCGGCGCCCGCGATCGGCTATCGCACTTTTCCGCCGTAGCGGCGAGGCAAGCAGCAATAGCCCCTCGGCCACCGCGCCGCGGGTGAAACGGTGCCGTGACTAGTGTTGATCGTTGAATGAAAGGCCGGGCGGGAGTCAGTCTAGTGAATACCGACGCCGACCAGCCGATCGACCAGCGCGCGATCTGCGATCAACGCCGCCGGAGCGCCTGCCCAGCTGATCTGGCCACGCTCCATCACCATCACGCTGTCGGCGAAGCCGAGCGCGCGTTCGATCTGCTGCTCGACCAGGATGATGGTGACTTCATTGCTCGCCGCCAACTGTCCAAGCAGCAGCATCAATTCATCGCAGATCACCGGCGCCAGCCCTTCAAGCGGCTCGTCCAGTAACAATATGCTCGGCTTGCCAAGCAGCGTGCGCGCCATCGCCAGCATCTGCTGCTCGCCGCCGGACAGCTGCTTGCCATAATTACCGCGACGCTCGCGCAAGCGCGGAAACATCTCATAAGCTTCCGCCAGCGCCGCAGCCGGCCGGCCCTTCAGCCCGGTACGCAGATTTTCTTCGACCGTCAGCGATGAAAAGATATCGCGGGTCTGTGGCACGTAGCCAAGGCCGAGATCGGCTCGTGCGGAGGTGCGACGGCCGGTAACATCCTGATCACCGATGTTGATCCGGCCGCCATGCCGCGTGGTCAGTCCCATCAAACTCGCCAGCAGAGTCGTCTTGCCCATGCCATTGCGGCCGAGCACCGCAAGACGACCGCCAGCCTTCACCGAGAAGGTCACGCCTTCCATGATCCTGATCGGGCCATAACCGGCGCAGAGGCCGTCAACTTCAAGGGACGCGGCGGGCATCGGCATAGCTCCCGAGATAGGCGCGGCGCACGCCAGGATCGGCGGTGACTTCCGCCGGCGATCCCTCGAAGATCAACCGTCCGGCCGCCAGCACCAGAACGCGACTGGCGAATTTGAATACCAGGTCCATGTCGTGCTCGATCATCAGCACGGCGATGTCAGCAGGAAGCTGATTGATCGCCTCCAGGATTTTCGGCGCCTCGTCATGCGGCACGCCGGCGGCGGGTTCGTCGAGCAACAGCACCCTGGGCCGCAAGGCGACGGCGATGGCGAGTTCGATCAGCCGTTGCTGGCCGTAAGCCAATTCAATCACCTGGCGATAAGCCAGCCGATCCAGGCCGAGGCTGGCGAGGATCTCGCACCATTCGACACGCACGTCAGGCAATTCCGTCGCGCTGGAGAAAAATCGTTTGCTGATCCGTCGACGCTGCATAACCGCCAGCGCGACGTTGTCGGCAACCGTCAGGTTTTCAAACAGCCGCGTCGTCTGGAAGGTCCGCACCAGTCCGCGGCGCACACGCTCGGGAATGCCGAGGTCGGTGATGTCATCATCGCCCATCAGGAAGCGGCCCGCGCTTGGCGCCAGATCGCCGGTGATGAGATTGACGAGTGTGGTCTTGCCGGCGCCGTTCGGGCCGATCAATGCGACGCGGTCACCGGCGCCGAGGCTGAAACTGACGTCGTTGGTTACCTTGAGTCCGCCAAAAGCCAGCGAAACATGGCGCGCGTCAAGGGCAGGGCGTCATGACCGTGCTGCTCGAAGCGCGTCATGTTTCGCTGGCTTTTGGCGGACTCAAGG
>NZ_JANXTC010000265.1:0-14909 GCF_025356345.1 Tardiphaga sp. | reverse complement strand
CCGCGTTGCCGAAGCCGGCATCGATGTCGGCGATCACGGGCACGACGTGGGTCTGGAAGGTATCGATCTTTTCGATCAATGCCTTTTCCTTTGCCTTGTCGCCGGCCTTGCGGGCCGCGTCGAGGTTACGGAAAATGTCATTGAGCTCGCGCGAGTCGGCCTGACGCAGGAAGGTGTAGAGCTCTTCAATCAGCGCCGGCACCGATGTCTTCTCGTGCATCGACTGGTCGGGCAGCGGGCCGAACTCGGAGCGAAGTGCAGCGATCATCCAGCCCGACAGATACAGATAGGTGCGATCGGTGGTCCCAAAGTGCTTCTTCACCGAGATCAGCTTCTGCTGGGCGATGAAGCCATGCCAGCAACCGAGCGACTTGGTGTATTTCGTGCTGTCGGCATCATAGGCCGCCATGTCGGCGCGCATCAGCGCGGCCGTGTAGCGCGCGACATCGAGGCCGGTCTTGAAGCGGTTCTGCAGGCGCATGCGGGCCACGGCTTCGGGCTTGACGCCGTTCCAGGTGTCCTTGTCCTTGAGCAGCGCTTCGGCCGCATCGATTTCGCCCTGATAGGTGGCTGGCCCCTGGAGGGCCTGATCGCTGATCCCGCGTGGCTGGAAGTTCATTTGCATATTCCTTCAGTAACAAATCACCGCAGCTTAAACAGACGTGACAAATTTTCTGCGAAGCGTGTCAGGAGATAAACGCCAAACGCGCGCTATCCGATAGATGCCTTGTGTTTGAATGGTGATGTAATGTAACATCACGACTTGTCGTTAATGTCATTTTGTCACGATTGTCACAAAAGTACCGCGCGATGGCTGGGGACACCGCCAAAAAGCTGTTTGTGGGGCCACGGTTTCGGCGGATTCGCCAGCAGCTCGGCCTGTCGCAGACCCAGATCGCCGAGGGGCTGGGGATTTCGCCGAGCTACATCAACCTGATCGAGCGCAACCAGCGGCCGGTCACGGCGCAGCTTCTGATGCGCCTGGCGCAGACCTATGACCTCGATCTGCGCGACCTCGCCACCGCCGACGAGGACCGCTTCTTCGCCGAGCTGAACGAGATCTTCTCCGATCCGCTGTTCCGGCAGATCGATCTACCGAAGCAGGAATTGCGCGACCTGGCCGAACTCTGCCCGGGCGTCACCCATGCGCTGCAACGGCTTTACGCCGCCTATAATGAAGCGCGGCGCGGCGAGACGCTGGTAGCGGCGCAGTTCGCCGACCGTGACGAAGGCGGCCATTACGAGGCCAACCCGATCGAGCGGGTCCGCGACCTGATCGAGGCCAACCGCAACTATTTCCCTGAGCTCGAGCAGGCCGCCGAGACCCTGCGCGACGAGATCAACGTGCCGGCGCAGGATCTTTATGCGGCGCTGTCGACGCGACTGCGGGAAAAACACTCGATCGTCACCCGCATCATGCCGGTGGACGTGATGCGCGAGACGCTGCGCCGCTTCGACCGGCATCGCCGGCAATTGCTGATCTCCGAACTGGTGGATGCGCCCGGCCGCGCCTTCCAGCTCGCCTTTCAGCTCGGGCTCAGCGAATGCAGCAGCCATTTCGAGACCATCACCGGCCGCGCCGGCGCGCTCGACGATACGCCGAGGCGGCTCTATCGCATCACGCTGGCCAACTACTTTGCCGCCGCGGTGATGATGCCGTATGCCGCCTTCCATGGCGCCGCGGAAGCACTGAGCTACGATCTGCAGGTGCTCGGCCAGCGCTTCAATGTCGGCTTCGAGCAGGTCTGTCACCGCCTTACCACGCTGCAGCGACCGACCGCGCGCGGCGTGCCATTCTTCATGCTGCGGGTCGACAATGCCGGCAACGTATCCAAGCGGTTCTCGTCGGGCACCTTCCCGTTCTCGAAATTCGGCGGCACCTGCCCGCTGTGGAATGTGCACTCCACCTTCGATACGCCCGACCGGCTGTTGAAGCAGGTGATCGAACTGCCCGACGCCAGCCGCTATTTCTCGATCGCGCAGATGGTGCGCCGGCCGCCGGCGCCGCACGGCCAGCCGCAACCGCGCTTCGCCATTGGCCTCGGCTGCGAGATCCGCCACGCCCCCAAACTGGTGTATGCCTCCGGCATGGACCTGGAGAAGGCCGAAGGCACGCCGATCGGTGTCAATTGCCGGCTGTGCGAACGCGAAAACTGTTCGCAGCGCGCCGAGCCGCCGATCACGCGGACGCTGATCCTCGATGAGAACACGCGTCGGGTGTCGAGCTTTGCATTCAGCAATGCGCGGGAGTTGTGAGGGTGCATCAACTGACAGCTCGTCATTGCGAGGAGCGAAGCGACCCGGCAATCCAGAGCCACTAACTCGGCAAGAGCTGGATTGCTTCGTCGCAAGCGCTCCTCGCAATGACGGCTGAGAGTTTTGGCGACCCCTGAAGCTGAAGCGCCGTCATGGCCGGGCTTGTCCCGGCCATCCACGTCTGTATTGCTGGGCCGGGACGTGGATGCCCGGCACGAGGCCGGGCATGACGGGGAGAGGCCGAGGTTTGTGATGCAGATGTCTGTGCGGATGCGACCACTTCGTATTGTGACGGCCCTAGCAATCATTGGCCTCGCCTCCCCGGCCTCCGCGCAATTTGCACTGCCTGCGCAAACGCCGACGGCCCGGCCGGCGGCAACAGCGCGGCCCGCCGCCAGCCCGCGCGCGGCCGCGTGCCACGGCGGCCAGAGCTTCGACCAGTTCCTTGCCGGGCTGAAGCAGCAGGCGACCACCGCCGGCGTGTCGTCCCGCGCCCTTGCCGCCGCCTCACCGTGGCTGGTCTACGACGCAAAAATCGTCAACCGCGACCGCGGCCAGCGCGTGTTCGGCCAGTTGTTTACCGAATTTTCCCGGCGCATGGCGGCGGATTACCGGATGCAGAACGGCCAGCTCAAGATCAAGCAGCACGCGGCAGCTTTCGCCCGCGCGGAGAAGGAGTTTGGCGTGCCGCCGGCGGTGATCGCGGCATTCTGGGCGCTGGAGAGCGACTTTGGCGCGCAGATGGGCAATTTGCCGACGCTGCCCTCGCTGGTATCGCTGGCCTATGACTGCCGGCGTTCGAAGATGTTTCAGGACGAGACCATCGCGGCGCTGAAGATCGTCGATCGCGGCGACCTCACGCCCGAGGAAATGATTGGCTCTTGGGCCGGCGAACTCGGCCAGACCCAGTTCCTGCCGACGCATTATTTCAACTACGCCGTGGACTATGACGGCGACGGCCACCGCAACCTACTGCGCTCGGCAGAAGACGTGATCGGCTCAACCGCCAACTACATTGCCAATGGCCTGAAATGGCGGCGCGGCGAGCCGTGGCTGCAGGAGGTCAAGGTCACCACAGATGTTCCGTGGGACCAGGCCGACCTGACCATCCAGTTGCCGCGGTCAAAATGGACGCAGTTCGGCGTGATTTATCCCGACGGTCGGCCACTGCCGAACGATGCCATGCCGGCGTCGCTGCTGCTGCCGATGGGTCGCTTCGGTCCGGCTTTTCTGGCCTATGCCAATTTCGCCGCCTACACCGAATGGAATAATTCGCTGATCTATTCCACGACAGCGGGTTACCTCGCCACCCGGATCGCCGGCGCCGCGCCGATGCGCAGGCCCACGGCGCAAATCCCGCAGCTGCCGTTCAACGAGTTGAAGGAATTGCAGCAGCTGCTGACCAAGGCCGGTTTCAACGTCGGCAAGATCGACGGCATTCTGGGCCAGCAGAGCCGCACCGCCGTGAAGACGATCCAGATCAAATACGGCCTGCCCGCGGATTCCTGGCCTACCGCCGAATTGCTAGTGCAGCTGCGCGGCGGAGCGCACTAATCGCTCTTTCCACCAAGCGGTCAAATGCACTAGGGTCCCGCGCAACAAACTCGGGAGGACTGACCTTGCGTCGCTTATTCATTCTCGCTGCCGTCACCGCGCTGAGCACCTCGTTAGCGCATGCCGACGATCTCAAGATCGCGCTGATCTACGGCAAGACCGGGCCGCTCGAGGCCTATGCCAAGCAGACCGAGACCGGGCTGCGCATGGGGCTGGAATACGCGACCAAGGGCACCATGACGGTGGACGGCCGCAAGATCGTGGTGATCACCAAGGACGATCAAGGCAAGCCGGACCTCGCCAAGGCGGCGCTGGCAGAGGCCTATGCGGATGACAATGTCGATCTCGCCATCGGCACAACAGCCTCGGGCGCGGCGCTCGCCATGTTGCCCATCGCGGAAGAAAACAAGAAGGTGCTGATCGTCGAGCCGGCGGTTGCCGACCAGATCACCGGCGAGAAGTGGAATCGATATATCTTCCGCACCGGCCGCAATTCGTCACAGGACGCCATCGCCAACGCGGTGGCTATCGGCAAGCCCGGCGTCACCATCGCGACGCTCGGCCAGGACAACGCCTTCGGCAAGGACGGTGTTGCCGCGTTCAAGGAAGCGCTTGCGAAGACCGGGGCAACCTTGGCCGCGGAAGAATACGTTCCCGCCAACACGACGGATTTCACCGCTGCCGGTCAGCGGTTGTTCGACGCGATGAAGGACAAGCCTGGCCGAAAGATCATCTGGGTGATCTGGGCCGGCGCTTCTCCAATGGCGAAGCTGCAGGACATGGACCCGAAGCGCTACGGCATCGAACTGTCCACCGGCGGCAACATCCTGCCGGCGCTGGCCGCCTACAAGCGGCTCCCCGGCATGGAAGGCGCGACGTACTATTACTACGACATCCCGAAGAACGCGGTGAACGACTGGCTCGTTACCGAGCACCAGAAGCGCTTCAACGCGCCGCCAGACTTCTTCACCGCCGGTGGTTTTTCGGCCGCGATGGCGGCGGTCACCGCGGTGCAGAAGGCCAAGTCGACCGACACGGAAAAGCTGATCACGGCGATGGAAGGCATGGAGTTCGATACGCCGAAGGGCAAGATGATCTTCCGCAAGGAAGACCATCAGGCGCTGCAGAGCATGTATCATTTCAAGGTCAAGGTCGATCCGGCGCTCGACTGGGCGGTCAATGAACCGGTCGCCGAGATCAAGATCGAAGACATGAACATCCCGATCCGCAACAAGCGCTGAGTTTCGTTTCCCGGGCGCGGTGCAGAGCCGCTTCGCGCTGCTCCGCGGACCCGGGATCCCGGTTTTACGATCAACGCCGACCGGGCCTCCGGATCCGCAGCGCACCACGCCACAAGGGTGGCGCGCTGCCCAGCATCCGGGGAACGTCCCTCTTCTCATCGAGTTTTGTATGACTTTCACTCTCGAAACCCGCGACCTGACCATCCGCTTCGGCGGCCATGTCGCGGTCAACCAAGTCAGCTGCACGTTCCGGCCGGGCGAACTCACCGCCATCGTCGGCCCCAACGGCGCCGGCAAGACCACCTACTTCAACCTGATCTCCGGGCAGTTGCGGCCAAGCGCCGGAACCATCCTGATGAATGGCACCGACATTACGCCGCTATCGGCGCCACTGCGCACCCGCGCCGGCCTTGGTCGCGCGTTTCAGCTGACCAACCTGTTTCCCAATCTCAGTGTCGAGGAGAACGTCCGCCTCGCGGTGCAGGCGGCCAGCGGCGTGCATTACGACATGTTGCGCCCGTGGATGACCCGGCGCGACCTGATCGCGCGCGCCGACGCCATTCTCGACGAGGTGGCGCTCGGCGCCCGCCGCAGCGTCGCCGCTACCGTGCTGTCGCATGGCGACCAGCGCAAGCTCGAGGTCGCCTTGATGATGGCGCTGCAGCCGAGGGTGTTCATGTTCGACGAACCCACTGCGGGCATGAGCGTCGACGAGGTCCCCGTCGTACTCGACCTGATCGCGCGGCTGAAGAAGGACACGTCAAAGATCATCCTGCTGGTGGAGCACAAGATGGACGTGGTGCGCTCGCTGGCCGACCGCATCATCGTGCTGCACAATGGCCAACTGGTCGCCGACGGCAAGCCCGCCGAGGTGATCGCCTCGCCGATCGTGCAGGAAGCCTATCTCGGCATCGCTCCGGGCGCGCATTCCGCGAAAGTGGAGACCGGTTTTGCGATTTGAATGCGCCTACTATTCAAAAGCGAGCGCGGCATGACCGACCTGCTCACCATGGCCGGGGTGCACACCCATATCGGCCACTATCACATCCTGCACGGCGTCGACCTTGCGATTCCCGAGGGCCGGACCACCATGCTGCTGGGCCGCAACGGCGCCGGCAAGACCACCACGCTGCGCACCATCATGGGGCTGTGGCATGCGTCAAGCGGCGACATCACGCTGTCAGGCCAGCGTATCGAGGCGATGGCCACGCCGGACATCGCACGGCTCGGCGTCGGCTATGTGCCGGAGAGCATGGCGGTGTTCTCCGATCTCACGGTGAAGGAAAACCTGATCCTCGCCGCCCGCGACGCGCCGCTCGATGATATCAGACTGCAATGGATCTTCGGCTTTTTCCCGGCGCTGCGAAAATTCTGGCTGTCGCGCGCCGGGCTGTTGTCCGGCGGCCAGAAGCAGATGCTGTCGATTGCCCGCGCCATCGTCGAGCCGCGACAATTGCTGCTGATCGACGAACCCACCAAGGGGCTGGCGCCGTCGATCGTTGGCGCGTTGATCGAATGCTTTGCCGAAATCAAGCGCTCCGGCGCCACCATCCTGCTGGTCGAGCAGAATTTTCACGTCGCGCAGCGGATTGGCGACGCCGTGCTGGTGATGGACAATGGCAGGATCGTCCATCGCGGCGCGATGGCGGCCCTGGCGCAGGACGTGCCGCTGCAAGAGCGGCTGCTTGGCCTCAGCCTGGAGACGCATCAATGACCGACCTCGCCGTCACCGACGCGCTGCCGAAGCCGAAGCGCGATATGCTGCCAATGCTGCTGCCGGTGATCCTGGCGCTCGCCATGCTGCCGCTGATCGGCTCGCCGAGCAGCTGGATGACGCTGACCATCGCCAGCCTCGCCATGGGGATGATGATCTTCATCATGGCTTCCGGACTGACTTTGGTGTTCGGGCTGATGGACGTGCTGAACTTCGGTCATGGCGCCTTCATCTCGGTCGGCGCCTATGCGGCGACCCTGGTGCTGCTGCCGCTGGCGACCTGGGTGCAGGCGGATTCGCTTCTGCTCAATCTCGCGGTGCTGGCGCCCGCGGCGCTGCTGGCCATGGGCGTGGCCGGCGCCATCGGGCTGATCGTCGAGCGCGTGCTGATCCTTCCGGTCTACGGCCAGCATCTCAAGCAGATCCTGATGACCACCGGCGGCCTGATCGTCGCCGAACAGGCGCTGTACGCGCTGTGGGGGCCGCAGATCATTCCGCTGCCGCTGCCGACGTCGCTGCGCGGCTCCTTCATCATCGGCGACGTGGCGATCGCAAAATATCGTCTGCTGGCGATGCTGGTGGGCCTGGTCGTGTTCGCCGGCATCCAGCTGGTGCTGACGCGCAGCAAGATCGGCCTGCTGATCCGCGCCGGCGTCGAGAACCGCGAGATGGTGGAAGCGCTGGGCTACCGGATCCGCCGGCTGTTTCTCGGCGTGTTCATGGTCGGCTCGGGCCTCGCCGGCCTCGGTGGCATCATGTGGGCACTGTACCGCGAACAGGTCCATGCCTCGATGGGCAACGACCTCACCGTGCTGGTGTTCATCGTGGTGATCATCGGCGGCCTCGGTTCCATCAACGGCTGCTTCATCGGCGCCATCCTGGTGGCGATGGTCGCCAATTACGGCGGCTTCCTGCTGCCGAAGCTGGCGCTGGTTTCCAACATCCTCCTGATGGTCGCGATCCTGATGTGGCGACCGCGCGGGCTCCATGCGGTGACAAATCGATGATGATCCTCTCCGGCGATCTGCCACGCAGCCGCATTCTCGCGGTTTTGCTCGTCGTCATCATCGCCGCTCTGGCGCTGGCGCCGTTCCTGTTTCCCGGCGCCAAGGCGATGAATGTTGCCACCAAGATCTGCATCTTTGCGGCTCTCGTGGCGTCCTACGACCTGCTGCTCGGCTATACCGGCACGGTGTCGTTCGCTCACACCATGTTCTACGGCATCGGCAGTTACGCCATCGCCATCGCGCTGTATGGCATGGGCCCGACCTGGACGGCGGTCGCCGCGGGCCTGGCCATCGGCCTGCCACTGGCGGCCTTGTTGGCGCTCGGCATCGGCCTGTTCTCGCTGCGCGTCGAGGCGATCTTCTTCGCCATGATCACGCTGGCGGTGGCCTCGGCGTTTCTGGTGCTGGCGTCGCAATTATCCTGGCTGACCGGCGGCGAGGACGGCCGCAGCTTTCAGCTGCCGGAGCTGCTGCGCCCGGGCATGGTGTTTCTGAAAAAGGACGTGCTCGGCGTCGCCGTCACCGGCCGCACCCTGACCTACTACATTGTATTCGTGGTGTGCGCGGCGATGATCCTGGCGCTGCTGCGGGTGGTGAATTCGCCGTTCGGCCGCGTGCTGCAGGCGATCCGTGAAAACCGCTTTCGCGCCGAAGCGCTCGGGTTTCGCACGGTGTTTCACCTTACTTACGCCAACTGCCTTGCCGCGGTGGTCGCGGCCTCCGCCGGCGCGATGAATGCCCTGTGGCTGCGCTATGCCGGCCCCGACACCTCGCTCAGCTTCGCCATCATGCTGGACATCCTGTTGATGGTGGTAATCGGCGGCATGGGCACCATGTACGGCGCCATCGTCGGCGCCGTCGTCTTCATCCTGGCCGAAAACTACCTGCAGGTCCTGATGGGGCTGGCCTCGAGCGCCGCGGCCGATGCCGGCCTGCCGGTGCTGCCGGGCCTGCTGCATCCGGATCGCTGGCTGCTGTGGCTGGGACTGATGTTCATCGCCAGCGTGTATTTCTTTCCCACCGGGATCGTCGGCCGGCTGCGCGATCTGACCCTCAGAACCCGCTAAATCATTCTTTTTTATTGGGCGTCTGCGGTTGTTTTCGGCTGGGAACTTCCCAAGTCCATGCAGCAGCATCTTTCTTGGCGCTGTCCGCTGCCACTCAAATCCGGTCGAAAAGAGCATCAGATGTCATTTTATGAGTCCGCCGTGCCGGCTTACCTGCAAATGCTCGGTAGCCTGTCCCATCTCCTCGACAAGGCCGAGGCCCATGCCGCCGCCAGGAAAATCGAGCCCGCCGTCCTGCTTGGCACCCGGCTGTTTCCCGACATGCTGCCGCTGAGCAAGCAGATCCAGATCGCCTGCGATCATGCTGTCCGGGGCGCCGCTCGCCTGAGCGGCAGCGAGGTGCCGTCCTTTCCCGATACCGAGACGACGATCGCCGAACTCAAGCAGCGGCTGGCCAAGACCGGCGAATTTGTCAAAAGCGTTAATCAATCGCTGTTCGATGGAGCGGAAGGCCGGGACATCACGTTCCCGATCGGCGGCGGCAAGACCATGACGCTGAACGGCCAGCAATATCTGACCAGCTTCTCGCTGCCGAACTTCTATTTCCATGCCACGACGGCGCACGCCATCCTGCGCATGTGCGGCGTCGAGATCGGCAAGCGAGACTTCCTCGGCGCGAATTAAAAACGACTGTCTGCAGGGTGGGTCAAGTCCCGTTGCGCCGTGACCCATCACTGCGCAATTCTTGAACGATCGGTGGATTTAGCGCTTCGCGCCAACCGACCCTACGCAAGACAATACGGACCAAAATACCGCAACTTTTCAGCCGTTTGCAAAGAATGCGGTGGATGGCATTGCCAATTTGCGCTGCAATGCACACTTCAAGCGTAGTGGCAATTTTTCGGAAAATCAAAAATGAGCACGTCCAAACTTTTCGACTCCTATAAACTCGGCCCTATCACGCTTTCCAACCGCACGGTCATGGCGCCACTGACGCGCAATCGCGCGGTCGCCGGCTTCGTGCCCAATCCGCTCAGCGTTGAATATTACGCCCAGCGCGCCTCTGCCGGCCTGCTGATCACCGAGGCCAGCCAGATCTCGCAGCAAGGCCAGGGCTATCAGGACACCCCCGGCATCTACACCCAGGAGCAGGTGGCCGGCTGGAAGAAGGTCACTGACGCCGTCCATGCCAAGGGCGGTCACATCTTCATCCAACTCTGGCATGTCGGCCGGATCTCGCACAGCAGCCTGCAGCCGAATGGTGGCAAGCCAGTCGCGCCCTCGGCGATCGCCGCCAAGGGCAAGACCTATGTCAACAACGGCTTCGCGGACGTGTCTGAGCCGCGCGCGCTGGAGCTGTCCGAAATCCCCGGCCTGATTGAGGACTACCGGGTTGCCGCGAAGAACGCGATCGCGGCGGGCTTTGATGGCGTCGAAATTCACGCCGCCAACGGCTATCTGCTCGAGCAGTTCGCGCGCGACTCCACCAACAAGCGAACCGATGAATATGGCGGCTCGATCGAGAACCGTGCCCGGCTGATCCTGGAAGTCACCAAGGCCGTGGTCAAGGAAATCGGCGCCGAGCGCACCGGCATCCGTATCTCGCCGGTGACCCCTGCCAATGATTGCGGTCCAGACAGCGATCCGAAAAAACTGTTCGACTACATCGTCGATGGTCTCAGCGCCGAGAAGCTGGTCTATCTGCACGTCGTCGAAGGCGCCACCGGCGGCCCGCGCGACGTGGCGCCGTTCGACTACGCCGAATTGCGCAAGCGCTTCAAGGGCACCTATATCGGCAATAATGGCTACGACCTGGCGCTGGCCAACAAGGCGCTGGCGGCGGACGAGGCTGACCTGATCGCGTTCGGCAAGCCGTTCATCGCCAATCCGGATCTGGTCGCGCGCCTGAAGGCCGGCGCTGAACTCAATAAGCCGGACCAGGCCACCTTCTACGGCGGCGGCGTCAAGGGCTATACGGACTACCCGACGCTGGCCGAAGTCAAGCAGGCGGCGGAGTAGCACGCCGCGGTATCCACGTCGTTGCGAGGTCAGGGAAAGCCAACTGGCTTTCCCCTTGACGAAGCGTGGCGGCAATCCAGAGAGCCACAAGCAAGAACTGGATTGCTTCGTCGCAAGAGCTCCTCGCAATGACGACAGTAATAAAAGGCCGGGATCACTCCCGGCCTTTTGCTTATTCGTCGTTCGCCTCAGTTCGCCGCGCGCTTCTGCGGCGGCGACGCCGGCCACGATTTGATCAGCGTGTCGTAGTCGATCGTCTCGCCCTTCGGCTTCTCATTGGCCAACTTGCGCTGCGGCGCGATGTTGCCGTCCTTGGCGGATTTGGCGTACCAGTATTCCGCCGTCTCCTTCTTGTTCAGCTTCGGTCCGCAATCGCCCTGAACTTTCGATCGTTCAAGTCGCTCGAGCACCGAATCCTGCGCCGCCGCCAGCGAATCCATCGCCGCCTGCGGGGTCTTCGCACCGGACGACGCATCGCCGATGTTCTGCCACCACAGCTGCGCCAGTTTCGGATAGTCCGGAATGTTGTTGCCGGTCGGCGACCACTGCACGCGGGCTGGCGAGCGATAGAACTCGATCAGGCCGCCGAGCTTCGGCGCACGCTCGGTGAACGACTTGTCCCAGATATCGGACTCACGGATGAAGGTGAGACCGACATGGCTCTTCTTCAGGCTCACCGTCTTCGAGGTGATGAACTGCAGATACAGCCATGCCGCCTTGCGGCGGTCCGCCGGCGTCGACTTCAGCAGGGTTGCCGAACCGACGTCCTGATAGCCAAGCTTCATACCTTCTTTCCAGTACGAGCCATGCGGCGACGGCGCCATCCGCCACTTCGGCGTACCGTCCTCGTTCATGACTGCGAGGCCCGGCTTCACCATGTCGGCGGTGAAGGCGGTATACCAGAACACCTGCTGGGCCACGTTACCCTGTGCCGGCACCGGACCGGATTCCGAGAAGGTCATGCCCTGCGCCTGCGGCGGGGCATATTTCTTCATCCAGTCGAGATATTTGACGATCGAATAGACCGCCGCCGGACCGTTGGTGTCGCCACCGCGTTCGACCGACGAGCCGACCGGACGGCAGCCTTCCATGCGCACGCCCCATTCATCAACGGGGAGGCCGTTCGGAAGCCCCTTGTCGCCATTGCCGGCCATCGACAGCCAGGCGTCGGTGAAACGCCAGCCCAGCGACGGGTCCTTCTTGCCATAGTCCATGTGACCATAGACCTTGACGCCGTTGATCTGCTTGATGTCGTTGGTGAAGAACTCGGCGATGTCCTCATAGGCCGACCAGTTCACCGGGACGCCGAGATCATAGCCGTATTTGGCCTTGAACTTCGACTTGTACTCGGGATTGGCAAACCAGTCGTACCGGAACCAGTAAAGATTGGCGAATTGCTGGACCGGAAGCTGGTACAGCTTCTTGTCCGGCCCGGTGGTGAAGGAAGTGCCGATGAAGTCGCTGAGATCCAGGCTGGGATCGGTGACGTCCTTGCCTTCGCCGGTCATGTAGTCGGACAGCGCGATGGTCTGGCCATAGCGGAAATGGGTGCCGATCAGATCGGAATCATTGATCCAGCCGTCATAGACATTCTTGCCGGACTGCATCTGGGTCTGCAGCTTCTCGACCACATCGCCTTCCTGCAGCAGATCGTGCTTGAGCTTGATACCGGTCAGTTCCGAGAACGCCTTGGCCAGCGTCTTGGATTCATATTCATGCGTCGTCAGCGTCTCGGAGACGACATTGATCTCCATACCCTTGAACGGCTCGGCGGCTTTCGCGAACCACTGCAGTTCCTTGAGCTGATCGGCCTTGGACAGCGTCGAGGGCTGGAATTCGGTGTCGATCCAGCGTTGCGCGGCGGCATCGTCGGCCAAGGCCGGCGCGGTCATCGTCAGCGACGCCGCGATCAGCGCCGCCGAACTGGTCATCGTCATCAGGCGCGCCGTGGATGCACGCCCGCCTTGTCTCGTCAGGTGCTTCATTGCTTCCTCCGTTGTCGTTGCAGCCCCGGGTTGCTCCCGGGCCTGGTCTTCTTCGCCTGTCAGACCGTGCGAAAGATCGCCGCGCCCGTGCCAAACGAAATCAGTGTCGCGAGCCACAGGCTCGAGATTTCAATTGCCTCCTCGCCGACCGGCAGTGTCGTGAGCGCATCGGTACCGATGAAGCCGATCCACAGCAGATGAATGATGGCCGCCGTGATCAGCGAGACAAACAGCCGGTCGCCGCGCGTGGTCGGAATGCGCAGGATCCCGATGCGCTCGGCCTCGGGATAAGCGACCGCCAGCCAGGTCATCGTGCCCAGCGTCATCGCCAGCAACGCGAAGAAAATCGCCGTCGGCAGCGTCCAGGCCATCCATGCAATGTTTTCCATGGCTACAGGCTCCCGCGACCGTCATTGCGAGGAGCACTTGCGACGAAGCAATCCAGTGCTTCCTTGCCGCTCTGGATTGCCGCGTCGCTTCGCTCCTCGCAATCGCGGGGGCAAGGTCGGTGCATCAACATTTCTACACCCTCCCCAGCGCAAAACCGCGCGCGATATAGTTACGGACGAACCAGATCACCAGCGCGCCGGGGATGATGGTGAGCACGCCGGCGGCGGCGAGCAGACCCCAGTCCATGCCGGCGGCGGAGACGGTGCGCGTCATCACCGCCGAGATCGGCTTGGCATTTACCGACGTCAGCGTTCGCGCCAGCAGCAATTCGACCCAGGAGAACATGAAGCAGAAGAACGCCGCCACGCCGATGCCGGAGGCGATCAGCGGCACCAGGATCTTGACGAAGAATTTTGGAAAGGAATAGCCGTCGAGGAACGCGGTCTCGTCGATCTCGCGCGGCACGCCAGAGACAAAGCCCTCCAGAATCCACACCGCCAACGGCACATTGAAGAGGCAGTGTGCCAGCGCCACCGCCCATGGCGTATCGAACAGGCCGATCGCCGAATACAGATTGAAGAACGGCAGCGCGTAGACGGCCGGCGGCGCCATCCGGTTCGACAGCAGCCAGAAGAACAGATGCTTGTCGCCGAGAAAACGGTAGCGCGAGAACGCGTAGGCCGCCGGCAGCGCGAAGGAAATCGAGATCACGGTGTTGATGACGACGTATTTCAGCGAGTTGATGTAGCCGGAATACCAGCTCTCGTCGGTGAAGATGCGGGTGTAGTTCTCCAGCGTCGGCAGATGCGGCCACAGCGTCATGGTCGAGACGATCTCGCCATTGGTCTTGAAGCTCATATTGACGAGCCAGTAGATCGGCAGCAGCAGGAAGATCAGATAAACCGACAGGATCAGGCGTCGACCGGGGATCGAATGCATCAGGCGGCTCCCTCGTGCGGCCTGCGCTCGGCGCCGGCATTGGTCATCACGGTGTAGAACACCCAGCACACGGTGAGGATGATCAGATTGTAGACCAGCGACAGCGCCGCGGCCTTGCCGAGGTCGAACTGGCCGAGCGCGATCTTGACCAGTTCGATCGAGACGAACGTCGTCGAGTTGCCGGGGCCGCCGCCGGTGACCACGAACGGTTCGGTGTAGATCATGAAGCTGTCCATGAAACGCAGCAGCACCGCGATCAGCAGCACGCGGTTCATCTTCGGCAGCTGGATCGCCCTGAACACCGCCCAGCGCGAGGCGCCGTCGATCTGCGCCGCCTGGTAATAGGCATCGGGGATCGACTTCAGTCCGGCGTAGCACAGCAGCGCGACCAGGCTGGTCCAGTGCCAGACGTCCATCACGATGACGGTGGCCCAGGCGTCGAACTCGTTGGAGACGTAGTTGTAGTTGAAGCCGAGCCCGTTGAGCGTATAGCCGAGCAGGCCGATGTCGGGCCGGCCGAAAATCTGCCAGATGGTCCCGACCACGTTCCACGGAATCAACAGCGGCAGCGCCATGATCACGAGACAGGCGGCGACCGACCAGCCTTCGCGCGGCATCGACAGCGCCACCACGATGCCGAGCGGCACCTCGATGGCGAGGATCACCGCCGAGAAGAACAGGTTGCGGGCCAGCGAATCCAGAAAGCGTCCGCCGAGATCGGTCGAAGGATCGAGCAGTTCCTTGAACCAGCCGACGCCGTTCCAGAAGAACTGGTTATTGCCGAAGGTGTCCTGCAT
>NZ_JANXTC010000259.1:0-22907 GCF_025356345.1 Tardiphaga sp. | reverse complement strand
GGTCGCGGCGGCGCGGCCCCCGGCGGCGGGCCCTTCGGCGGCTGCTTCGGCTCGCCTTTCGGCTCCCCTTCCGGCGCAGGTGGGGCTGCCTGCGCGACGACAAAGGACGCCTCCGCAGTCAGTGCGTTAGAAGGGGGAGCTGCCAATTGCGCGACGCTGAGCGCGGTCGTGGCCAGCAGTGCGAAGCGAAGTTTTGTCATGATGACCTTGGGTCCCCGCAAATTTTTCAATAAACGTGTGGCCGAACACCGGCACAACGATCAACTGATAATGGTTAGGCCGGATTGTGGCGGCCCGCAAAGCCGCATGTCATTATATTTTGCGCGCGAGATCGGCCTGAACGCCCTCTGTTCACAGCGCGTTCAGGCCGTCAGTATCGCTACATGGTGGGCGATGGCGGCATGTCCGGCTGGCCCGGATTGACGTCCGGCCCTGTCGGCAAATCCTCCGGCGAATAGCCTGGCAATTCGTCGGGCTGTGATGGCGCATCGGGCTCGCGCACCGGGGTCGGAATTTCCGGTCGCGGATTGCCCGGCGGGCTCTCCTGCGGAGGCTCCGCGGGCTGGCCTGGCTTGATCGGCGGATCCTCGACCGGGCCGAGCGGCATCAGATCGCCACCTTTCGGTTGGTACCAAGATCGGGACGCGTGCCGGTCACCGCCGCCGCCGCCATCTTCACATAGCTGATTACGGTGCCCGGCGAATCCCAGAACTCGGCATCGTCCGGTGTGAATTTGAGGACGCGGATATTCGGATCCTCGGCGCTGTCCCACCATGCCTTGGCCGGCGTGTTGAACAGTTCCCTGATCTTGGCGCGGTCGTTTGACACCACCGCGGTGCCGGTCACCGAAACATATTTGTGGTCGCCCGCATCTGCGAAGGACAAATTCATGTTGGGATCTTTTTCGATCTGCTCGTCCTTGTGACGTCGCGCATCACTCAAAAAATAAATACTATTGGCCTCGCGGTCGACATGGGCGGCCATCGGACGGGCGCGCATCTTGTCGCCGTCGCGAGTCACCATCATCGCAAAGCCGATCTTCTTCATCAGCGCCCAGGCGTGGTCGGTATCACCGGCATTGTCATTGGACATTTGGTTCTCTTCTGTGGTGTTGTCCGCACTAACGATGCGGCACCTTCGAGGTTCCCCGAAGATCCGTTTGACAGCGACGCTGGAACCCCGCATCACCGGATTTTCGAGGGAGCTTCACATGCCGATCGCCTATTGGAGCATTCTGCTTGCCGCCCTTTTGCCACTGGGGCTCATCGCCTATGCCAAATCAGGCTCACGCGACAATCATACGCCACGTGACAGCGCCGAACAGTTGACCGGTGCCAGGCGCCGCGCCTACGCCGCGCACCAGAACGCATATGAAAATTTTCCGTTCTTCGCCGTGGCGGTGGTCGCCGCGCTGAGCTTCGGCGCCGCGAGTTCTACGCTGAACATCCTGGCGTTGCTCTATATCGCCTTCCGTATCGCTTATTCATATCTCTACATCGTCGACCGGCCGAGCCTGCGCTCGGCCACCTATGCCGGCGGGCTGTTCACCAATATCGCGATCCTCGTGCTGCCCGCGCTGAAGTGATCAATCGATCCGGTAGTGGATCGGTTTGAACGCGTAATTGTTTGACTGCAGCGCCGAACAGGCCGTCAGCCCGATCAGCAGATCGGTTTCGGCCAAGAAGCTGATGTGATCACCAGCCTTGCTGAGCGGCGGATCAACCTTCATCGACCAGTCCCTGGGGTCAAGCACGACATTCATGAAGCAATTGAACGCCACCGGGATCTGGTCGGGCTCGATGCCATAAGGTGCCAGCGCGTGTTCGAGATTGCCGAAACAGCCGCGATGCGGGTGCTCATCGCCATAGATGATGCGAAAGGTGTCGCGCGAGCATGGCGTCAGCAGGAAGTCGTGGCGACCGACGGTGTCCTCGACGATCCGCAGCATCACATTGCTGCGGTTCGAATAGATCGGATCGCCGGTGGTGAGATAGAGCTTGCTGGCGTAGTCGAGGCTGCGGCCGGAAGAGATCACCTCGCGCCTGTCGGCCAGATCGAAGGCGACGAGATCCGCGACCTGCTCGCCTTGCGGGTCGATCACGGTCAGGCGCTGCCCCTTGTTCAGAGTGAAGCCTGTGCCGGAGCGCGGTTCGATCATCTGCACGGTCATGATCTCTCCACGGGATTGAATGGGCACCGCCAGTCATGACCAACAGGCCGGCCGGAATACTGACGGGCTTCCGAAATAGTGCCGTGCCGCGCCAACATCGGGTTTTCCGACCCGGAGATCGCCACGTCGCGGCTCATGATCGTGGCACGGAGCCTATCGTACTTGCCCTGTTCGCGCAGCTGCTCGAACTGGTCGTGCAGGTTGAACACCAGCACGGGCCGCTCGAACCGCCGCGCCGGCCGGCTGGCCCGCGGATGCATGCCGACGATGAAAAAGGCTTCGCCTTCGAAACTCAGCGAAAAATGTGGATCACCGGGATCGCTGCTGACGCGGCGATCATATTCGCGGCCGAGCCATGCATCCTTGTTGGACAGCGATTCGGCACGCTTCCACAGAAAATGTTCGAAGGTGGTTTCGTCGAGATTATCCGGCGTCTCGAAGATCACCGCGAAACTCTGGAACAGCGCGCGATCGGCGCGATACTTCTTTACGATTTCCGAAATCCCATCATAGATACGGCGATCGTCCCAGTTCGAGCGGATGTCGCGGGCGACGATCACGTTCATTTGTCCCTTCGCCAGAGCCGACTTGGCGCCGACGCAGGGGAAAGGGGCAGACGCGATCAAATCTCGGAACGAATCCGCGATACGCAAACTCTCATCGACAACCATTGAAAGCACCTCGTTGCAGGTGCGCTTCAACTGGCTCATTCGGATTTAGTGCCGCTGTGCCGCAAATATAGCGCAGCATTTATACTGCTTGCCGGCCACGCAAAAAACGCCCCAGCAGCTTGCGCTTGCCCTTGCGCGGGACCAGCTCGATGTCGCTGACCAGCTTGGCGCCGCCCTTGCGGCGTTCCAGCACGATCTTGCGGCTGTGGAAGGCTTCCAGCTCGGCGCGATGCGCGACGCTGACCACGGTGGCATCGGGTAGCTGCTGCGTCAGCAACTCCATCATCTGGTCCTGGCTCTTGGCATCGAGCGCCGAGGTGGCCTCGTCGAGCACGATGATATCGGGATGGTGCAGGAACAATCGGGCAAAGGCGAGCCGTTGCTTCTCGCCGCCCGACAGTGTCTGGTCCCACGGCGCGTCTTCCTCGATCTTTTCCTTGAGATGGCCGAGTCCGACCTTGTCGAGCGCCTCGCCGATCTCCTCCACGCTCCAGTCCTCCGCCGCCGCCGGATAGGCCGCGGCGCGGGGCAGGGTGCCGGAGGGCACGTAGGGTTTCTGCGGCAGCATGAACAAGCGGCGATCGGCGTGGAAATTGACGCTACCGCCGCCCCACGGCCACAGCCCGGCGATCGCGCGCACCAGCGTGCTCTTGCCGGTACCGGATTCACCGGCCACCAGCAGCCGCTCGCCGGCCTCGATCGCAACCTCGGCCTCGCCGACCACGGCGGTGCCGTCATCGAGCGTCACCGACAGATCATGCAGGCTGAGCATGGTGTCACCGCTGGTTACGCCACGCTGGATGCGGCCAATGCCGTCGCCGCGTTCGGCGCGCTCGAGGCCGTCAAGCGACATCATCAGCGAGGCGATGCGCCGTGCGCAGGCATTCCAGTCGGCCAGCCTCGGATAATTGTCGACCAGCCAGCCAAAAGCTGCCTGCACGATGGTGAAGGCGGAGGCGGCCTGCATCACCTGCCCCAGCGACATGCTGCCATCAAGAAATTTGGGCGCGCACAACAGCAATGGGACGACAGGCGCGATCAGGCTTGAGCCCTGCGACACCAGCGTCGTACGCATGTGCTGGCCGGCCAGCCGCGCCCATTGCCGCAGTACGTTGGCAAAGGTCTTGTCGATGCCGGCGCGCTCTTCCTCCTCGCCGCCGAGCAGCGCGATGCTCTCGCCATTTTCGCGCACCCGCGTCAGGGCGTAACGGTACTCCGCCTCCGCCTGGTTCTTGTCCTCGGAGGTCTGCACGAAGGCGCGGCCGATGGTCATGATCGAGCCCGACGCGATCCCGGCGTAGAGCACGGCGGCAATCACCAGGAAGCCCGGGATCGTGACGACGGTCGCGCCATAGCTCAGCGTCAGCGCGCCGCCAATGGTCCACAGCACGACGATGAAGGTCGTTGCCGACAGGAATGCCGAGACCACGCCGGCGACGAAATCGACCGGCGAGTCGGTGGCGATACGCAGATCCTCGGCAATGCGGTATTCCGGGTTCTGGTGATCGCCGCCGACCAGATTGAGTTGATAGTAGCGTCCGCTGGTGAGCCAGCGCGACACTACGGCATTGGTCAGCCAGGCCCGCCAGCGGCGCTGCAGCCACATCCGCACATTGACCTGGCCGACGCCGAGCAGCACGCTCCCGATGGCGAGGGGAAAGAACACGCCGGTGAGATGCCAGACACTGGCGGCATCGCGCTTCTCGATGGCATCGAAGATCGCCCGATTCCAGACGTTGATGCCGTATTGGAAGCCGATATTGGTCACGATCAGCAGCAGCAGCCCGATCGAGAATGCCCAGGCGAGCCTGTCGCCGTCGTTGCCCCAGAATCCCTTGGCGCTGATCCAGAACCGCGTCAGCAGATAGTCTTTTCGCGCCTGCTCGGCTTCCGCGGGGGATAGCTCCGGGTCAGGTTCGATCACTTCCGGTGGCGGCGGCTCAATATGCTGGCCCGTCTCGGCGACGACCTCGACAATGGGGGCTCGAACGGCGGCGGATTCGTCAACGGCGGATTTATTCATGCCGCCATAACGCCAGTAATTTCAGAAGGTTCCATCGGGTTCCCAGCGGCGTTTCATGGCCTCGGGAAATCGGTTGACCGGCCGCGGAGTCATCGGATTCAGGATGACGGTCGGGGTTCGAGTTCAATGTCCTGTTGCCCCCGCCGCCAGCGCCCGACCTTGCTCAGCACCCGCGACAACTGCTCGATCGAATAGGGCTTCTGCAGCAGTTCGAATCCGAAGGTGCCGTTCTGCGCCAGCACGTGGCTGTAGCCTGAGGTAAGCACGACCGGCAGGTCGGCATAGTGTTTCCGGATTTCTTGCGCCATTTCGATACCTGTCATCCCCGGCATCACCACGTCGGAGAACACCACCGCGTAGCGCGCCGCGTGGCGCGACAGTTCGGCAAGCGCGTCCGTGGCGTTGCACTTCAGCACCGTCGCGTAGCCGAGTTCGCCCAGCGCATCGACCGCGAATTGGCCGACGTCGCGGTTATCCTCGACCACCAGCACCGACATGCCATGGCCATCGACGACCGCATCGTCATTCGCCGCCGCCACCTTGGCCACGTTCTCGCCTGACACCCGCGGCAAATATAGCGTGAAGGTACTACCGTGGCCCAGCGTGCTTTCGACCACCAACTCGCCGCCGGATTGCTTGGCGAAGCCGAACACCTGGCTCAAACCGAGGCCGGTACCCTGCCCGACCTCCTTGGTGGTGAAGAACGGCTCGAAGATGTGCTCGAACTGGTCGGCGGGAATACCGATCCCGGTGTCACTGACCGATACCGCGACGTAGCCACGGGCCCGGCTGGGCTGTTTGACATCGGGCAAATCATCCGCGGCGCGCACGCTAATCGTAAGTCGACCTTCGCCTTTCATGGCGTCGCGGGCATTGACGGCAATATTGATCAGCGCGGTCTCGAACTGGCCGACGTCGGCATCGATGAACAGCGGATCGTCAGGCAATTCGATCACGATCTCGACCAGCGACCCCGTCAGCGTCCCGACGATGTCGCTGACCGAGCGGACACACTGGCCGACGTCGAAAACTTCCGGCTTGAGGGTCTGCCGCCGCGCAAAGGCCAGCAGTTGCGCGGTCAGCTTGGCGGCGCGGTTGACGGTGTCCGAGATCGCCGCGACATAGCGCGCCTGGCGCTCCGGCGCGAGATCCGGCCGCTGCAGCAGGTCGACGGAGGAGCGGATCACCGTCAGCAGATTGTTGAAGTCGTGGGCGACGCCGCCGGTCAACTGGCCGAGCGCCTCAAGCCGCTGGCCATGTTTCAACGCGTCTTCCGCCTCGCGTCGCTTCGTCGCCTCGATATTGAGTGTCCGGGTGCGGCGCAACGCCATCAGCAGCAGCAAAAACAATAATGCCGTGGCGGGAATGCCGAAGACAAGATGTTGTCCGATAGTGGTGAGCCAGCGCGCGCGAATCGCCGATGTCTCCAGCCCGGCCGCCACGTAGATCGGGTAGCCGGCCAGTTGCCGATAGCCGAGCCGGCGCTCGATGCCATCGCCGGGCGACATCACCGTGATCAGGCCGTCGCCCGAACGCGCGATCGTTTCACCAACGGGACCGGGATCGGCGGGCGTCGCACCGTCCTGCGCCGGGTAGCGCACCAGCACCGATCCATCGACCAGTCCCAGCGCGAAAAAACTACCGGGATCGCGGCCGATCCGGGCGTAGAAATCGGCAAAATATTCCGGCAGCACAGAGGCCTGGATCACGCCCGCAAAGCTGCCGGCGGCGGACTCGCGGCGGCGACTGACGCTGAAGAACGGAGCGCCCTGATAGGGTGGGCGCGGCAGCAGCGATCTGCCGATGAAGGTCCCGATGTCCTTGTCGCCGCCGAGATGGGCCTGGAAATAATCACGGTCGCTGAAGTCGATGGTGGGTGCCGACAGCATCATGCTGTTGGCCAGCGCATGGCCCCGGGCGTCGAATACCCAGGCGGATTTCACCTGCGGCAGCGCCTCGGCCAGCTGTTTGAGCCGGACATAAAGCGGCTGTTCCTCCGCCTTGATCTGGGCGTCGGACTTGCCTCGCACCATCTCGTTGATTTCCGAGAGGCTGCGATCGATGGTTTCGAACACTTTCAGGGCGTGTTCGTGGGCGACATCGACGGTGCGTTCGATTTCGCGGTCGGCGATGTCCAGCGTGGTGACCCATGACGCCGAAGCGGCATACACGAACAGCGCCAGCGGAAAGGCCAACGAGGCGGCCATCATCCAGCGCAGCACCCTGAGAGAATTCTGTTGCTCGGTCTTCACGGTCCCTGCCTGATTTGTGGCAGATATATACCGCAAACAGTGAACCGTACCAATGCCACGGTGCCGGGTAACCTTGCCGGATTGCGCGCTGGTCGGAGGTGATCCCGCTGCTGCAGGCGCGGGGGGTCAACGTCACCGCGGTGCAGAATCCACTGACTTCACTGGCCGACGACGTTGCCGCGACCCAGCGTGTGCTGGCCGCGCAGGACGGTCCGGTTGTGCTGGTCGGCCATTCCGATGCCGGCATGGTGATCACCGAGGCCGGCATCGATCCCAAGGTCACGGCGCTGGTCTCCCTTGCCGCCCGCGCCCCGGACCTCGACGAGGATTTTAACGCGCTGGCCGCGACCTATCCGACCGCCCCGGTGCGCGCGGGCATCCAGAAACGCGATGGCTTTCTGTGGCTGTCGGAGGACGCCTGATCCGACGGGCCGGCGCGGTGCCCCGCGCCGGCCTTCGACGGCGGAGGTTCGGCTATGCGACGAAGGCTTCCGTTTCGCGCGCAAAGAACAGTCGCCTCAGTTCAATGGCCGGCAACGCCGTGCTGACAAGATGCCCCTGCATGTGGTCGCAATTCAGGGCTTGCAAGGTGGCGAACTGCTGCTCTGTCTCGACCCCCTCGGCGGTCGTCGTCATGGCGATGGCGGAAGCGATCGTCACCACGGCCTGCACGATCGCGCGGGCCCCCGATGTATCGATGTCCTTGATGAAGGACCGGTCGATCTTGATCTTGTCGAACGGAAAGCGCCGCAGATAGCTGAGCGAGGAGTAACCGGTGCCAAAATCATCGAGCGCGATCCGGACTCCGATGCCTCGCAGCTGATGCAAGGTCGCACGCGTCTTGTCGTCATCCTCGATCAACACCGCCTCGGTGATTTCCAGTTCGAGCCGACCGATGCCCAGATTCGCCCGCGCCAGCGTGCTGGCGACCTTGAGGGCGAAACCCGGATTTTTAAACTGAATGGGCGAGACGTTGACAGCGATCCTGACATGATCCGGCCAGTTCGCGGCCTCCGCGCACGCTTCGGCGAGAACCCAGTCGCCAAGTTCGTCGATGAAACGCATTTCCTCGGCGACCGGAATGAAATCGGCTGGGGGGATCATGCCGCGCACCGGATGGTGCCAGCGCAACAGCGCCTCACAGCCGACGATGCTGCGATCGATGAACCGGATAATGGGCTGGTATTGCACCTCGAATCCGCTCTCGCTGAAGCGCCGCGTCACGACCGCCTGCTCGAGGTCGGACTCCAGCGCACGGCGCGCCATGAGGCGCGCTTCCATCACCGCTTCAAAGAATCGATAAGTGCCACGCCCGTCGGCCTTCGCGGCATACATCGCCAGGTCGGCCTTCTTCAACAGGTCGTCGAGATTGGCGCCGTGCTCCTGAGCAATCGCAATGCCGATACTTGCGTTCGAGGAAAGCCGGTGTCCGAGGCAAGTATAAGGCGCGCGGATCGCTTCGAGCACCTGTTGGACGAGACAAACCAGAGACTCCGTTCCGGCGGGACCGGTGCGAACAACCGCGAACTCGTCGCCTCCGAGGCGCGCGACAAAGTCCCTCGAGCCCGCGACGCCACGCAACCGGCCGGCTACGATTTTCAAGAATTGGTCGCCAACCGGGTGTCCGAGCGAGTCATTGATATGCTTGAACTCATCGATATCGATGTACAGCAGCGCGCAGACGGTACCGTTGCCCACCGCCAAGAGCGCCTCCTCCAGCCTGGCATGAAACAGCATCCTGTTCGGCAGGTCGGTGAGCGCATCGTAATGGGCGAGATGGGAGATCTTCCGCTCGGATCGCGTTCGCTCGGTGATGTCGTCATGTAGCGCGACCCAGCCACCCGCGGTGATGGGCTTGTTGACGATGAGCATCGAACGGCCGTCGAGCGTTCGTACAATGTGCGGTGACGACTGCCCGAGTTCCGAGATGAGCTTCGCACAAAACTCATCGACATCACCATGGAACGAACCGGTCTGCTTGCGGTGAGCAACCACCTGATGCAGGCTGATGCCGGGCCTTATCACATCGGTGGACAGCCCGTACATTTCGATGGCGCGGCTGTTGAACAGCACCAGATCGTTGTTGCCGTCGAACAGCATCAGCCCCTGATTGAGGTTGTTGATAGCCGTGTCGAGCCGGTCTTTGTCCACTGCCAGCTTGCGTTTCTTTTCAGCGAGCCTGCTGGAGAGCGCCGCATATCGCTTCGAAATCACCCGGACGATGAGCAGGAAAATGGCTGCGATGAGCAGGCTGGACGTTGCCGCGGCGGCGGCCAGCAACTGGGTTTGTTTCCGCCACTCCGCCAGCGCGGCTATGACCGGCCGAGTGGCGACGATGACGATCGGAAAATCCCGCAGCGCGCGCGCGGCACCGATGAGTTCCTGGCCATTATTTGCATCGACGGTTTGCCCGGAGCCGACGGTGCCATCAAGGAGGGCCTTGCGAAGCAGCGGACGGTCGGAAAACACCTCGCCAATCGCAGCTTCATCGTGCGGATAGCGCGCAATGATCGTACCGTTGCGGTGCAGCACCGTGATAACCGCGCCATCGCTCAGCGCGAGGGATTCAAGGAAAAACTCGAAATAGCCGGGCTTCAGTCCGCTGCGCAATACGCCGAGAAACGTTCCGTCCCGACCGGCGATCTTCTGTGCCAACGGCGTCACCCAGTCGCCATCGATCCGGGCCGGAATCGGCTCGCCCATGGACGAATGGCGCCAAGGATCATCACGCAAATCCCGAAAATACGAGCGACTTTTGATCGAGATGTCGGGGACCGGAAATTCAATCGATGAATTCACCAGCGTGCCGGTGCTGTCGAACACGCTCAGCGAGCCAACATGGTCATTCCGGCCAACGGTGGCTTGCAGCAGACGATGGAGATCGAGGGTTGAAAGCCGGCGATTCAGATCGGCGGTGTTGCCAATGTCGGGGAAAGCGGATTGTGAACTGAGCGTGCCCTGCAAGGCGGAGAAGTCGTCGAGTTGCTGGTCGAAATGCCGCGCCAGCAGAAGCGTCGTGTCGCGCAGTTCGCCGTCGGTCCGGGCCAGCGCGCGGCTGCGAAAATTGACAGCCGTCACCGCCGTGCCAAGCACGATGCAACCGACCATCAGCATGCCGCAAATGATCAGGACGCGAACCGAACTCTCCCGCCGCGCATGCTCGACCCCGGAGATCGTCAGATTCGCCAAGCTGGCCTCGGCTCGCATTGATGGCGCCAGGTCTTCTACCGCACGGTTCATGAAATTTCCCCTGCGGAATTGAATACCGCCGACGGGTGGAAGGACCGTTACGAATACCGATGAAACAAACTAGCTCTTGCTAATAATTGGAATGCAAATTCGGCAAAAAGGTATTCTGATAATCGTTTTGGTATCTGGTCGTGCGCCCTCATTCAAGTCAGGCCGCGACATTCATCTGCGAGCGGAACGCCCATTTGGTGAAATGCTGCTCGATCCAGGCAAACACCGCGTACATCAGGACACCTTCGAAAGCGAGCAGCAGCAGGGCGGCATAGACATTGGCCATGCGGAATGAGGAGCCTTCCAGCGCGATCAGATAGCCCAGCCCGGCATTGGCGCCTAGCGTCTCCGACACCACCGTGCCGACGAAGGCCAGCGTGATCGCGACTTTCAGCGAGCCGAAGAAATAGGGCAGCGCGCGCGGAATGCCGACCTTCAACATGATGTCGAGCTTGCCGGCACCGAGCGCGCGCAGCACATCCTCGAGTTCGGGCTCGGTGGTGGCAAGGCCGGTGGCGATGTTGACGACGATCGGAAAGAACGAGATCAGGAAGGCGGTGACGATCGCCGGGATTTCGCCGATACCGAACCACAGGATCAGCAGCGGCACGATCGCCACCTTCGGAATGGTGTTGAAGCCGACCATCACCGGATACAGGCCGCGATAGATGGTGCGCGACCAGCCGACCAGCAGGCCCAGCATCACGCCAAAGCCGACCGCCAGCGCGAAGCCGACCATGGTCACCCACAGGGTAACCCAGGAATTATAGGCGAACACCTTCCAGTATTTGAACATCGCCGCGAATGCCGCCGACGGCGGCTGCAGCACCGATGAATTGACGTTGAAGACCCTGCAGGAGGCTTCCCAGATCAGGAAGATCGCGACCGTGAAGATCCAGGGTGAGAGCTTTTCGACCACACGCGGATTCATGCCTGACGGACCTCCGCGATCTTCATGCGCAATTCGAGAACGATCTCGCCAAAATCCTTGTCGTAGGTGACCTTGAGATCGCGCGGGCGCGGGATGTCGACCGACTTGATCTGCACGATATGACCGGGGCGCGCGCTCATGACGTAGATATTGTCGGCGAGAAACGCGGCCTCGCGCAAATCATGCGTGACCAGGATCACGGTGAAGCCAAGCCGCTGCCACAGGTCGCGCAGCACGCACCAGAGTTCTTCGCGCGTAAAGGCATCGAGCGCCGCGAACGGCTCGTCGAGCATCAGCAGAGCGGGCTCATGGATCAGCGCCCGGCACAGCGAGACGCGCTGCTGCATGCCGCCGGACAGCTCCCACGGAAAACGATCGCCGAAGCCGGCAAGGCCGACGGTCGCCAGCAGTTTCTCCGCCATCGCGCGGAATTCAAGCTTGCGGGACCGGAATTGCGAGCGATACGGCTCGACGATCTCCAGCGGCAGCAGCACATTGTCGATCACCTTGCGCCACGGCAGCAGGTTGGCGTTCTGGAACGCCATGCCGGCCATCTTCACCGGCCCCTTCACTTCGCGGCCATCGATGGCAATGGTGCCCGCGGTCGGTCTGTGCAGCCCGGTGACAAGCCGCATCAGGGTCGACTTGCCACAGCCGCTGGGGCCGACCACCGCGGCAAATTCGCCGCGCTGTATTTTCAGCGTCGCGTCCCGCAGCGCCACAATATCCCCGGAGGCGCCACGGTATTTCAGCGTGACGCCGTCGATATCCACGAACGCTTCCATGCCCGGCGATCCCGCTTCCCGTTCCGGCTCAGAACTTGCGATCGGCGGCGGGCGGCAGGTATTGCGAGGTGAAGAGGTCGGACGCTTTCGGCTTGGCGGCCTTGAACTCATAGGTGACGGCGATCTGCTCGATCGATTCCGCCATCCGCTTTTCGTCGATGTCACCGACGCCATTGGCCCTGGCCCAGGGCGTTGCGATATTGTCCTTCAGAGACATCTTCAGGCGCGCCAGTTCGATCTTCTCGTCGGCGGTCTCGTTGCGCTTCATCACCGATTTGATGGCGGCTTCCGGGTCCTTGATGGTGTCGATGATGCCCTTGAGGGTGGCGCGTACGAAGCCGGCGACCACCTTCGGATTGGCCTTGGCGTATTCCGGGTTGACCATGATGGCGTTACCGTACAGCACGATGCCGTAGTCCGACATCAGCATCACTTTGATATCCTTCTCGGCGATGCCCTTGGACATCAGGTTGAAGTAGGACGAGAACGAGAAGCCGGTGATGGCGTCGACCTTGCCGTCGGCGAGCATCGGCTCGCGCACCGGGAAGCCGACATTCTCGATCTTGACCTTGCTGTCGTCGATCTTGTTCTCCTTGACGAAGGCCTTCCATTGCGCGAACGCGCCGTCCGGCGCCGGAGCACCGAGGATCTTGCCTTCGAGATCCTTCGGCGCGTTGATGCCGGACTTGGCGAGGCTGACGATCGAGAACGGCGGACGGTCATAGACCATCAGCACGCCCTTGATGTCCTTGTCCGGGTTCTGGTCGCGGAAACGCGCCAGCGAATTGATGTCGAAGAAGCCGATCGGATAGGTACCCGCCGCGACGCGCGCGATGCCGGCGACCGAGCCGGGACCGGAGTCGACGGTGACGTTGAGGTCCTCGGCCTTGTAATAGCCTTTGTCGATGGCGACGAAATACGGCGCCGACGGGCCTTCGAATTTCCAGTCGAGGGCGAATTTGAGATCGGTTTCAGCGCTGGCCGAGATGGCCGATGCGGCCAGCAACGCGCCCGCGAGCGCGGTCAAACCCAGTCTGCGAAACATCTCAATTCCCCCCTGTGATCCATAAGCACATCCCAAGCTAGCACAGGCCGTGCCAGTCCAAGTGTTATCCGGATCAAGGCGGGCTTTCGTGCATGCCGTCTGGCGCAAAGGCGCAACCGATGCGACACCGGGTTTCGACCGGCTAAAAAATAGGCAACAGCGCCGTGACGTGCCTCTCTCTTTCGCCGGCCCCCATGCAATCGCAGCCCGGAGTGGCTAGATGGCATGAGAATAAAAATCTCGGAGAGCCCCATGTCCCACGCAGCCTTGTCGCCCGGCGCGGTCGCCGTCATCACCGGCGGTGCATCCGGCATCGGCCTTGCCGCGGCAACGCGGCTGGCCCAAGCTGGCCTGCGGGTCTGCATCGCGGATACCAATGAACCCGCCCTCGCCACCGCGGCGGCGGCGTTGGCATCGATCGCGCCCAAGGGACCCGCCAGCGTGATGGCGATGGCCATCGATGTCAGCCGGCGCGAGACGCTGGTGCGGCTTGAGGCCGCGGTGCGCGACCGTTTCGGCGGCACCGACGTGCTGATCAACAATGCCGGCATCCAGCCTGGCGCCAGGATGTTCGATCCGCTGGACAATTGGGAACGCATCCTCGGCGTCAACCTCTGGGGCGTGATCCACGGCACCCAGGTGTTCGTGCCCAACATGATCGCGCGCGGCCGCCCCGGCCTGGTGATCAATACCGGCTCCAAGCAGGGCATCACCACGCCGCCCGGCTCGCCTGCCTATAACGTCTCGAAGTCCGGCGTCAAAACCTTCACCGAGGCGCTGCAGCATGAATTGCGCAACACCTCCGACCACCAGCTGTCGGCACATCTGCTGATCCCCGGCTTCGTCTTCACCGGGCTGACAGCGGGCGATCGCACCGAGAAGCCCGCCGCCGCCTGGACGCCGGAGCAGACCGTCGACTTCGCTTTCGCGCGCATCGAGGCCGGTGACTTCTACATTCTCTGCCCGGACAACGACGTGCCGCGCCAGCTCGACGAGCGCCGCATGGCCTGGGCGATCGGCGACGTCATCGAGAACCGCCCGGCGCTGTCGCGCTGGCATCCCGACTATGCCGAAACATTCGAGGCGTTTGTCAAAGGCGACTGAGCCTGTGGAGGCCTGGCGTAGCGCATGACGGCTACGCCAGCATCTCGCGCACCATCGGGATCACCCTTGTGCCGTACAGCTCGATACAGCGCAGCATGCGGCCGTGCGACAGCCCGCCGGCACTGTACTTCATGTCGAAGCGCGACAGGCCCAGCGCCCTCGCGGTCGCGGCGATCTTGCGGGCGACCGTCTCCGGCGAGCCGACATAGAGCGAACCGTGGTCGGCCTCCTGGTCGAACTCGGCGCGCCGCATCGGCGGCCAGCCGCGTTCGGCGCCGATCCGGTCGCGCATGATCCGGTAGTCCGGCCATAGCTGCTCACGGGCCTGTTCATCCGTGTCGGCGACATAGCCCGGCGAATGCACGCCAATCGGCTGCACCGGCTGGCCGAGCTGCGCGTAAGCGCGCCTGGACAGATCCGCATAGGGCGCAAACCGCGTGGGATCGCCACCGATGATCGCCAGCATCAGGGGCAGATTGTAGCGCGCCGCGCGCACCACCGATTCCGGGCTGCCGCCAACCCCGATCCAGGTCTTCAGAGTCCCGTGCTCGACCGGCGGAAATACCTGCTGGTCCTTCAGCGGCGGACGAATGCTGCCCTCCCAACTCACGGATTTGTGCTGAATCAGCGCCGCGAACAGATCGAGCTTCTGCTCGAACAGCGTCTCGTAATCACCCAGCGCGAAGCCGAACAGCGAAAAGGATTCGGTGAACGAACCACGGCCGAGGATCACCTCGGCACGGCCGCTCGACAGCGCGTCGATCGTGGAGAAGCGCTGGAACACGCGGATCGGATCGTCGGACGACAACACGGTCACGGCGGAGCCGAGCCGAATACGCGTCGTGCGCGCCGCGATCGCCGCCAGCACTATTTCAGGCGCCGAGACCGCGAAATCAGCGCGGTGATGCTCGCCAATGCCGATGAAATCAACGCCGACCTGATCGGCCAGTACGGCTTCGTCGATCAGATCGCGCAGCACTTGCGCGTGCGGCAACGGCGCTCCGTCGGCGCCGGTGGTCACGTCCCCGAACGTGTCGAGACCGAGTTCGAGGACGTTAGTGGTCATGTCGACATCGCGAGCGTCAGACCTGACGCTCGACCATCATCATCTTCAGCTCCGCGATGGCTTCGGAGGGATTGAGTCCCTTCGGGCACGCCTTGGCGCAGTTCATGATGGTATGGCAGCGATACAACCGGAACGGATCCTCGAGATTATCGAGACGCTCGCCGGTGGCCTCGTCGCGCGAATCCTTGACCCAGCGGGTCGCCTGCAACAGAGCGGCGGGGCCGAGGAAGCGGTCGCTGTTCCACCAGTAGCTCGGGCACGAGGTCGAGCAGCAGGCGCACAGGATGCACTCGTACAGACCGTCCAGCTTGGCGCGATCGTCGTGGCTCTGCTTCCACTCCTTCTGCGGTGTCGGCGTGGTGGTCTTCAACCACGGTTCGATTGACGCATACTGGGCGTAGAAATTGGTCAGGTCGGGAACCAGGTCCTTGATCACCGGCTGATGCGGCAACGGATTGATCTTCACCGCGCCTTCCTTGACGTCATCCATCGCCATCGTGCAGGCCAGTGTGTTCTGGCCATCGATATTCATGGCGCAGGAGCCACAGACGCCCTCGCGACAGGAGCGGCGGAAGGTCAAGGTCGGATCGATATTGTTCTTGATCCAGATCAGGCCATCCAGAACCATCGGGCCGCAATCGCCGGTATCGATATGATAGGTATCGACAGCGGGATTTTTGCCATCATCCGGATTCCAGCGGTAAACGCGAAACTCGCGCGTCAGCGTGGCGCCGTCCGGCTTCGGCCATACCTTGCCACCGGTGATCTTTGAATTCTTCGGAAGTGCGAACTCGACCATCTTCTCAAGCCTTCACTGTCATCAATACACACGCGCCTTCGGCGGGATATACTGCACGTCATTGGTCATCGTGTAATCATGAACCGGGCGGTACTTGATGTCGGTCTTGCCGTCGGCATCGAGCCACGCCAGCGTGTGCTTCATCCAGTTGACGTCGTCGCGCGCCGAGAAATCCTCGCGGGCATGCGCGCCACGGCTCTCGGTGCGGTTCGCCGCCGAATCCATGGTCACGACCGCCTGAACGATCAGGTTGTCGAATTCCAGGGTTTCGATCAGGTCCGAATTCCAGGTCAGCGAGCGATCGGTGACGCCGACATCCGAGATGCCGCTATGCACCTTGTGAATCAGGTCCATGCCCTCATCGAGCACTTCGCCGGTGCGGAACACGGCGCAGTTGGTCTGCATCACGCCCTGCATGCTTTCGCGAAGCTTCGCGGTCGGCGTACCGCCCTTGGCATAGCGGTAGTGATCGAGCCGGCTCAGCGACTTGGTCGCGGAATCGGCGGGCAGATCCGGCTGCTTGGCGCCGGGCGTCAGCTTCTCGGCGCAGCGCAGCGCCGCGGCACGGCCGAACACCACGAGATCGATCAGCGAGTTGGAGCCGAGCCGGTTGGCGCCGTGCACCGAGACGCAGGCGGCCTCGCCCACGGCCATCAGTCCCTGCACCACCGCGTTGTCGTCGCCGTCGCGCTTGGTGACGACTTCGGCGTGGAAGTTGGTCGGGATGCCGCCCATGTTGTAATGCACGGTCGGTGTGATCGGGATCGGCTCCTTGGTGACATCGACGCCGGCGAAGATGCGCGCGGATTCCGAGATGCCCGGCAGACGCTCATGCAGCACCTTGGGATCGAGGTGGTCGAGATGCAGGAAGATATGGTCCTTCTTCTTGCCGACGCCGCGTCCTTCGCGCATTTCGATGGTCATCGCGCGCGACACGACGTCACGCGAGGCCAGATCCTTGGCCGAGGGCGCGTAACGCTCCATGAAGCGCTCGCCTTCGGCGTTGACGAGGTAACCGCCCTCGCCGCGCGCGCCTTCAGTGACCAGGCAACCCGAACCATAGATGCCGGTCGGGTGGAACTGGACGAACTCCATGTCCTGCAGCGGCAGGCCGGCACGCAGCGCCATCGCGCCGCCGTCGCCGGTGCAGGTATGCGCCGAGGTGCAGGACGCGTAAGCGCGGCCATAGCCGCCAGTAGCGAGAATGGTGGTCTGCGCCTTGAAGCGATGCAGCGTGCCATCGTCCAGCTTGAGCGCGATGACGCCGCGGCAGACGCCCTGGTCGTCCATGATCAGGTCGATCGCGAAGTACTCGATGAAGAACTCGGCGGCGTGGCGCAGCGCCTGGCCATACATCGTGTGCAGCATGGCATGGCCGGTGCGGTCGGCCGCGGCGCAGGTGCGCTGCGCCTGGCCCTTGCCATAGTCCAGCGTCATGCCGCCGAACGGGCGCTGATAGATCTTGCCCTCCTCGGTGCGCGAGAACGGCACGCCCCAATGCTCGAGCTCGTAAACGGCGGCCGGTGCGTTGCGCACCAGATATTCGATGGAGTCCTGGTCGCCCAGCCAGTCCGACCCCTTGACGGTGTCGTACATGTGCCAGCGCCAGTCGTCCTCATGCATGTTGCCGAGCGAGGCCGAGATGCCGCCCTGCGCCGCGACGGTGTGCGAGCGGGTCGGAAACACCTTGGTGATGCAGGCGGTGCGAAGCCCCGCTTCGCCGCAGCCGACGACGGCGCGCAGCCCGGCGCCACCGGCGCCAACAACAACAACATCGTAGGTGTGGTCTTCGATCGGATAGGCGGCAATGCCTGCTCCGTTCGCGCCGTTGCCATTAGCGGCCATGCGCTATACTCCGGATGAAAGTTTAAGGATGGCGTAAATCGATGCGAGCGCCACGACGACCGCGAAGAAGTTGTTGGCCATGATCGCCACCAGCTTGATCTTCTCGTCATGAACGTAATCTTCAAGTACCACCTGCATACCTATTTTCATGTGCCAGGTACTGGCGACGATGAAGAGCAGCATGATGATGGCAACCAGCGGCGAGCCCAGAATCTGCGCGGCGCCTGCCTGATTGCGTCCGAGCAGCGACATCACGATCACGATCACCGGGATCATCAGCAGAACCATCGCCACCGCGGTGAGGCGCTGCCGCCAGAAATCCGACGTGCCGGACGTCGCGGAACCGAGACCGCGGACACGGCCCAACGGCGTGCGCATCGATTTCGAAGAATGACTATTAGGGGAACTCATCGTCCGCCTCCGATCACATAGGCCACAATCCAGAGCAACACGTTGAGGCCGACACCGCCGATTACGGCGGCCCAAGTCAGCCATTCCCGCTCGCTCGGCTTGAAGCCATAACCAAGATCCCAGACCAGATGGCGAACGCCTGACAGCATATGGTGCAGCAACGCCCAGGTGTAACCAAAGGCGATCAGGCGGCCGATGATACTGCCCGTAAAGGCCTGAACATGGGCGTAGGCCGTCGGGCCGGAAGCGGCCGCGACCAGCCACCACACCAGCAGCAGCGTACCGAAATACAGCGCTACCCCGGTGGCGCGATGCGCGATGGATAGCGCCATCGTCAGCGTCCAGCGATAGACCTGAAGATGGGGAGAAAGCGGGCGTTCGATCCTGGCGGTCATAGGCAACTTCGAAAGGTTGGTGGGCAGCAACAAGCCCGAAGGGGGAACGCGTAGAGCAATTCTATGTACGAACTCAAAACACCGAGTGCAATCGCGAAATCGCATACTGCGGATTACGATTCATAACTTGAAATCATGCCTGCATTGCTGAGGATAGACAGCTATTGCTGGTATGGCCGAGCCTCTACAGTGAAGCACGATTCATGAAGTGGCTATGGATCGGCAAAGGACAATAGGCAGGATGGAAACCGGCATGGCAGGGTTAAACATCACTGAATTGCTCGAATTGGCCGCGTTGCTTGTCGTCGTCGGCGCGCTGGCCGGTTTTCTCGCCGGCGTGTTCGGGATCGGCGGCGGCGCCATTCTGGTGCCGGTGTTCTATGAGTGTTTCCGACTGTCGGGCGTGCCGCTGGAAGTGCGGATGCCGCTCTGTATCGGCACCTCGCTGGCGATCATCATCCCGACCTCGATCCGCTCCTGGCGTGCGCATCACGCCCGCGGCGCGGTCGATCACGCCATCCTTCGGCAATGGTGGCTGCCGGTGCTCGCCGGCGTCATCCTCGGCAGCGTGATCGCCCGCTACGCACCGGAAAGGTTGTTCAAGATCGTGTTCGTGACGGTGGCGTGGTCGGCGGCGGCGCGGCTGCTGTTCGGCAAGGAGCACTGGCGGCTCGGCGAGGACATGCCGCGGGGACCGCTGATGAAGGCCTACGGCTTTGTGATAGGGCTGTTGTCGACGCTGATGGGGATCGGCGGCGGGCTGTTCTCCAATTTGTTGATGACGTTTCACGGCCGCACCATCCACCAGTCGGTGGCGACGTCCTCGGCGCTGGCGGTGCTGATCGCGGTGCCCGGCGCCATCGGCTATGTCTATGCAGGCTGGCCGACGGCGGCGCTGTACCCCGCGGTGGCGCCGCTGCAATGGCCGTTCGCGCTGGGTTACGTATCGCTGATCGGCGCCATTCTGGTGATGCCGACCAGCCTGCTGGTCGCGCCGCTGGGCGTGAAGGCCGCGCATGCGATGACGAAGCGCCAGCTGGAAACCGCGTTCGGTTGTTATCTGTTCCTGGTCGGCAGCCGCTTTGCCGTGGCGCTGCTGTAACCGGGAGCGCCGGTGCGACGTGATAGTATTCGATCTGGATTCGCGGTTTATCCGTCCCATGGACACCCATCGTCACGATCACGATCATCATGATCATTCGCACGATCCTGCCGGCCACGCCAATGGCCGCGCTGGGCACAGCCACGCCCCCGCCAGTTTCGGCCGCGCCTTTGCGATCGGCATCGGCCTCAACAGCGCCTTTGTGGTGATCGAGGCGGTCTATGGCTATGCCAGCGGTTCGATGGCGCTGGTGGCCGACGCCGGCCATAATCTCTCCGACGTGCTCGGTCTGGTAGCCGCCTGGACCGCCGCGATCCTGGCCAAGCGGGCGCCGACGCCGCGCTTCACTTACGGCCTGAAGGGCTCCTCGATTCTCGCGGCGCTGTTCAATGCGGTGTTCCTGCTGGTGGCGGTCGGCGCCATTGCCTGGCAGGCGGCGTGGCGGCTGTTCAACCCGGAACCGGTCGCCGGCGTCACCGTGATGGTGGTGGCGGCGCTCGGCATCGCCGTCAACGGCGGCACTGCCTGGCTGTTCGCCTCCGGCCGCAAGGGTGACCTCAACATCCGCGGCGCCTATCTGCACATGGTCGCCGACGCCGCCGTCTCGGCCGGGGTGGTGGTGGCCGGGCTGGTGATCCTGCTCACCGGCTGGATCTGGCTCGACCCGCTGATCAGCCTGGCGATCAGCGCGCTGATCGTCTGGGGCACCTGGGGCCTGCTGCGCGATTCCACCGCGATGTCGCTGAACGCGGTACCGGCGGGCATCGACCCCGTCGCCGTGCGCGTTTATCTCGGACAATGCATGGGCGTGGCGCAGGTCCACGATCTGCACATCTGGCCGATGAGCACCACCGAGATCGCGCTGACCTGCCATCTGGTGATGCCCGCGGGCCCGCCCGGCGATGCCTATCTGCTGGACATTGCACAGCGGCTGAAGCGCGATTTCGGCATCGGTCATACCACCGTGCAGATCGAGACCGACCCTGCGTCACCCTGCGCGATGGCGTCCTGCCAGCCAATCTGATCAAACCTCGAAGATGTCGCCGCGACGCGGCTCACTGAAAGTCCGATGAATCAGCCCCACCCCAGCGCGACGATCAGGACATTCGCGAGCCGGATGCGACGGCTGCCGTTCGTGCTGGCGCTGACGCTCGGCCTGCTGCTGTCGCTGATCCACTGCGCCGGCGACGGGTTCGCCTTCGCGGCCCCCGCGTCAAACGCCGTGATTACCAGCGGTGATTCCGGCGCGCCCTCCGATCTGCCGGATCAGTTGCTGCCCGCCCATAGCGGTCACTGCCTGTCCCATGTCACCGCGCCTCCGAGCAGCAGCGCGGGCTCGCCGATTGACCGGCTGTGGCGCGCGCCCGGAATCGCCGTTGACCAATCCCCCGCCATGCTGGCCGGACTACTGCCGTTCAAGCCACCCCGCGCCTGATCCTTGCCGCGGCCTCGAGGCCGAAGGCCTGCCCGCTGTCCTGACGACGGCGCGGCAGCCGAACCGCATGGATAATTGGATCAATACGGCACAGGCGCGTGGCGCCCGGTGCGGGACGTTTTCTCATGATCAGGATTCTGATAGCCACCGCGCTGTGGCTCGGCACGTCGCTGCCGTTGCAGGCCCAGGCCCCCTCGCCGGCAGGACAGCCCGCGCCTCACGCGCAGGCCATCGTGAAACTTAGCGCGCAACAGATCGACGCCGGAAAATTCGCCGTTGAAGCCGTGGCCGCCGGCGCGCTCGAACGACGCCTCACGGTGCCCGGCTCGATCGTGCCCAGCGGCGATCACATCGCCCGCATCGCCGTGCGGCTGCTTGGCACGGTCGCTGAACTGCGCAAGCGGCTCGGCGACGCGGTAACCGTCGGCGAAGTCGTCGCCATCATCGAGAGTCGCGAGGTCGCCGATGCCAAGGGCGATTACCTCGCCGCCCGGCTAGTGATCGACCTGCAGCAGACGCTGTTCAATCGCGCCAAAACGCTGTGGGACGGCAAGGTGATGAGCGAGAACGACTTTCTGCGCGCCCGCACGACTTTCGAGGATGCCCGCGTCAAGCTCGAGCTGTCGCGACAAAAGCTGTTCGCGCTCAGCCTCAATGCCGAGCAGATCGAGGCGCTGCCGCAGCAGCCGGTGGAGACGCTGCGGCGGCAGGAGCTGCGCGCGCCGATCTCCGGCCGCATCGCCGAGCGCCGGGTCGAGCTCGGTTCGCTGGTGGGTCGCGAGGGCCAGGAAAGCGAACTCTTCACCATCGTCGACCTTGGCGTGGTGTGGGCCGAGCTGGCGGTATCGCCCGCCGACCTTCGCGATATCCGCGAGGGCCAGACCATCCGCATCGCCGACGGCGACGTCTCGTCTCCCGCCACCATCCTGTTCATCAGCCCGCTGCTCGACAAGGAGACGCGCACGGCGCGCGTGGTCGCCTCGGTCGACAATACCGCGCGCCGCTGGCGGCCGGGCGCATTCGTCACCGCCGAGATCGCACCGGACCCGGCGTCCACGTCCATTGTCGTACCAATGGCGGCGCTGCAAACGCTGGAGCGCAAGCCGGTGGTGTTCGTGCGCACAACCGATGGCTTCGAGGCGCGGCCTGTCACGCTGGGCCGGCAGAACAACCGCATGGCCGAAGTGACAAGCGGGCTGAAACCCGGCGAACGCATCGCTACCGCCAACAGCTTCATTCTCAAGGCCGATCTCGGCAAGGCCGCCGCCGAACACCAGCATTAGCAGCGAAACTCACTCGTTTGTGGTGATCATTGCGAGGAGCGAAGCGACGCGGCAATCCAAAGCCACTTGCGCAGACTGGATTGCTTCGTCGCAAGCGCTCCTCGCCATGATGAATGCGGATAGTGAAGTATGCCCATGAAAGATTTTCCATGATCCGCTCCATCCTCGCTCTCTCGATCCGGCACCGCTGGATCGTCGTGCTGCTGACGCTCGGCGTCGCTCTGTTCGGTGCGTGGTCGCTGCGGCATTTGCCGATCGACGCGGTCCCTGACATCACCAACAAACAGGTCCAGGTGAACACCACTGCACCGGCGCTTTCGCCGCTGGAAATCGAAAAGCAGGTCACATTC
>NZ_JANXTC010000251.1:0-6182 GCF_025356345.1 Tardiphaga sp. | reverse complement strand
ATGCAGGACTACACCATCCACATCCTGGTGCAGACGGCGAGCTACGCGATCGCCGTCTTCGGGCTGACGGTCGTGCTCGGCCTGTGCGGCCAGATCAACCTCGCGCAGGCGGCGTTCTTCGGCTTCGGCGCTTATGCCGTGGCCATCGGCACGTCGGACTACCAGATCAGCTTCTGGCTTTGTCTGATCGCGGGCTGCATCATGGCGTTGCTGGCCGGCGCGTTGCTCGGCCTCTCGACGCTGCGGCTCGGCGGGCATTACCTCGCGATGGTCACGATCTCGTTCCAGCAGATCGTGACCCTGGTGATGATCAACGCGATCTGGCTGACCCATGGCCCCGACGGCGTCGGCAAGATCGGTCGGCCGCTACTGTTCCAGTCGTCGCAATCCTATCTGGCGTTTTGCGTCGCGATGCTGGCGATCATCGGCTATCTGGTCTGGCATCTGCCGCAAACGCGGCTCGGCCGCGCCATGCGCGCGGTGCGTGACAACGAGCTGGCGGCCGGCGTCACCGGCATCGACGTGTTCCGCACCAAGGTCTACGCCTTTGCGATCTCGGCCGTGCTCGGCGGTCTCGGCGGTGGGTTGTTCGCGGGCGGTTTCGCCTATGTCAGCCCGGACCAGTTCTCCTTCGCGGAATCGATCATCTTCCTCACCATGTCGCTGCTCGGCGGCGTGGCGTCGCCGATCGGTTCGGCGATCGGCACCGGCCTCCTGATCCTGATCCCGGAATGGCTGCGCTTTCTGAAGAGCGTGCCGGGATTGTATCTGGCGATCTACGGCCTGTCGGTGATCCTGATCATCCGTTACATGCCGGACGGCATCTGGGGCTTTGTCACCGCCTTCCTCGATCGCTTCCGCGGCAAGGTCCGGATTCCCGATCCAGGCCTGCCGCTGCAATTGTCGCCGGCCAGAACCGGCGGCGACATGGTGCTGCAGGTTACCGGCCTGGCCAAGCATTTCGGCGGCCTCAAGGCGGTCGATGAGGTCGACATCGAGGTCCGGCGCGGCGGCGTGCATGCGCTGATCGGGCCGAACGGCTCCGGCAAGACCACCACGCTCAACGTGCTGTCCGGCCTCTACAGCGCCACCGCCGGCCGCGTGCTGCTCGATGGCACCGACGTCACCATCATGCCGCCGCATCTGCGCGCGGCGGCGGGGTTGGGCCGCACCTTCCAGAACATTCGCCTGTTCCGCTCGATGAGCGCGCTGGAGAATGTGATGATCGGCGCCGAGCGGCCTGGCAACACGCTGATCGGCAATGGCGGCGAGGCCGCGCTGACGGCGCGGGCGATGTCGGCGCTGACTTTCGTCGGCCTCGGCCCGCGTGCTAACGAGCTGATCTCCAGCTTCTCCTACGGCCATCAGCGGCTGATCGAGATCGCGCGGGCACTGGCCGCCAATCCGACCCTGCTGCTGCTCGACGAGCCGGCGGCGGGGCTCAACTCAAGCGAAAAACTCGAACTGCACGAATTGCTGAAGCGCATCGCGGCGCAGGGGCTGACCATTCTGATCATCGATCATGACATGACGCTGGTCTCCGAAGCCGCGCAGCACATCACCGTGCTGAATTTCGGTCGTCGCATCGCGGACGGCGAATCCATGGCAGTGCTTCGCCATCCGGATGTCGTCTCCGCCTATCTCGGAACTGAATGATGGCGCTGCTCGAAGTCCGCGATCTCAACGTCCGCTACGGCGAAATCGAAGCCCTGCGCGGCATCTCCTTCAGCGTCGAGGAGGGCCAGGTAGTGACCCTGCTCGGCGCCAATGGCGCCGGCAAGTCGACCACCTTGCGCGCGATCTCCGGCCTCGCCAAACCGGCGGCCGGCGAGATCCTGTTCGACGGCCAGTCGATCGCCGGCCTCGGCCCGGAAGTGATCGTGCGCCAGGGCATCAGCCACGTGCCGGAGGGCAGGCGGGTGTTTCCCGGTCTCACCGTCAAGGAAAACATCATGCTCGGCGGCTCCAATCGCCGGGCCTCCAAGGCGGAACTGTCGCGCGAGGCCGACGCGATGTTCGACCTGTTTCCCGACATCCGAAAATTCTCCGAATCGCTGGGCTGGACGCTGTCCGGCGGCCAGCTACAGATGGTCGCGGTGGCGCGGGGCCTGATGGCCAGGCCGCGGCTGCTATTGCTGGACGAGCCGTCGCTCGGCCTCGCGCCGGTGATCGTGCAGGCGGTATTCCGCATCATCTCCGAGATCCGGCTGAAGACCACGGTGTTGCTGGTCGAGCAGAACGCGCGGATGGGGCTGTCCGTCGCCGACCATGGCTATGTGCTGGAAACCGGTCGTATCGTGCTTGGCGGCAAGCCCGACGAATTGTGGGGCAACGAGGCCATCGCGGCGGCTTATCTTGGCGGCCATGCGAGAAAGCCGCTCGCGGAGCTGCCCGCGCACTGATACTTGTTCAGGACCCGGTGTGGTCGAGCGAAGCGTCGCATAGCTTCGCGCAGCCGGGACCGTTACGAACGCCGTCGCCTGCTACGGTCCCGGCTCTGCAGCGCACCACGCCGAGGCGGCGTGACGCATTGCGTCCGGGACATGGTTGACTGAGAACAACGATCCAATAAGGGCAAAAGTCCAATCATGGTTACACTTCAAGTCAACCGGCTGATCGATTTTGTCGCCGATGTGTTTGCGCATGCCGGCTCCTCGGCGGAAGAGGCGAAGCGCATCGCCAGCTATCTGACCACCGCCAACCTCACCGGCCATGACAGCCACGGCGTGATCCGGGTGCCGGTCTATGTGCGCTGGCGCAATGCCGGCATGATCATCCCCAACCAGACCATCGAGGTGCCGGTCGACACGCCGTCGCTGGCGGTGGTCGATGGCCGCTTCGGCTATGGTCAGACCGTCGGGCCGCAGGCGGTGCGAATCGGCATCGAGAAGTGCAAGGCCGTGGGCCTCGCCGCGGTGGCGACGCGAAATTCCGGTCATATCGGGCGGATCGGCGACTGGGCTGAAATGGCCGCCGCCGAAGGCCTGATCTCGATCCACTTCGTCAATGCCGCGGGCTCCGTGCTGGTGGCGCCCTATGGCGGCGTCGAGCGCCGGCTGTCCACCGCGCCCTATTGCGTCGGCATTCCGCGTCCGGGCCACGCGCCGGTGGTGCTGGATTTCGCTACCTCGATCGTCGCCGAGGGCAAGGTGCTGGTCGCCAGTCGCGGCGGCAAGAAACTGCCGGAGGGCGCGCTGATCGATCTCGACGGCACGTTGAGCGAGGACCCCGCGGTGCTGTATGGCCCGCATGAAGCCAATGGACCGCGCGACCATTCCAAGGGCAAGGGCGCCATCCGCGCCTTCGGCGAGCACAAGGGATCGGGCCTGGCCCTGATGTGCGAGTTGCTCGGCGGCGCGCTGACCGGCAACGGCGCCACCAAGCTGGACCGCCCGTTCGCCAATGGCATGTTCGCAATCTATGTCGACCCGAAGCGGATCGATCCCGCCAACTTCTTCGATGGCGAGGTCACGCGCTATATCGATTATTTCAAGGACACCAAGCCGGCCGCCGGCGTTGACGCCGTGCTGATCCCCGGCGATACCGAAGCGCGCACCCGCGCCGAGCGCACCGCGAACGGTGTGCCGCTGCCGGATGAGACCTGGAGCGCGATCGTGCAGACCGCGCGCGAGGTCGGCGTCAGCGAAGCCACGATCCAGAACGTCGGAAACTGAACACCGGCATCACCCCCGTCATTGCGAGGAGCCCTTGCGACGAAGCAATCCAGTCTTTCCTTGTTGCCTTGTGGATTGCCGCGTCGCTTTGCCCCTCGCAATGGCGACCATCATCGACTGAGAAAAGGACCAAATAAAATGGCGAATAAAGTCAAGGAAATCTGGAAGTCGGGCAAGGTCGTCGTCAATGGCTGGCTGGCGATTCCGTCGGGCTTCTCGGCCGAGGTGCTGGCGCAATGCGGTTTTGACAGCGTCACCGTCGATATCCAGCACGGCGTGCAGGACTACATGTCGATGGTGGAATGTTTCCAGGCGATGGGCGCGCATCCGGTGACGCCGATGGTCCGCGTGCCATGGAACGAGCCCGGCATCATCGGCAAGGTGCTCGACGGCGGCGCCTATGGCGTGATCTGCCCGATGATCAACACCAAGCAGGAAGCCGAGAATTTCGTGCAATACGCCAAATACCCGCCGCATGGTACCCGCAGCAACGGCCCGATCCGTTCCGGCATGTATGGCGGCGCCGGCGACTACCAGAAGACCGCGAATGACGAGATCCTGTGCATCCCGATGCTGGAGACCAAGACGGCGGTCGACAACATGGAAGCCATTCTCGACGTCGAAGGCATTGCCGGCGTCTATGTCGGCCCCTCCGATCTCGGCTTCTCCTACGGCCTGGTCCCGAAACTCGACCGCGAAGAGCCGGAGATCCTGAAGATCTACGACAAGCTGATCAAGGAATGCGACAAGCGCGGGATCTATCCGGGCATCCATTGCTCCGGTCCGGTCGGCGCCGCGAAGAACATCGCCATGGGCTTCAAGCTGGTGACGCTGCTCAACGACAGCGGCATCCTGGCCACCGGCGCCAAGAACTGGGTCGACGACACCCGCAAGAACTCCGGCGGCAAGGCGTAGAAAACTCTGTCGTCCCGGGTTGCGCGCAGCGCAAGCTGCAAGCGAACCCAAAGCTGTCATTCCGGGGCGGGAGCAGCGCCAGCTGCGACCGAACCCGGAATCCAGTCGTGTTCAACATCTCGAGATTCCGGGTTCGCGACCGCCTTGCGGCGTTCGCGCCCCGGAATGACGAACGCGTTACGCACTTGTCCGAAGAGACGAGGCTGATAGGGAGAATCACCATGCCGACAAAATTGCGGCTGCTCGACCGACGGCAATTGATGACCGCCGGCGCGGGGATCGCGGCATGGCTGAGCGCGCCTTCGCTCGTCAAGGCCGATACCTGGCCGACCCGGCCGATCCGGATACTGGCGGGCTCCGCGGCGGGCGGCCAGACCGACCAGTTCGCGCGCGTCTATGGCGAATATCTGTCGCGCCAGCTCGGGCAGACGGTGGTGGTCGAGAACAAGGCCGGCGCCGGTGGCGCCCTCGCAGCGGCGGAGCTGAAGCGCTCCGATCCCGACGGCCACACCCTGATGATCTGTAACACCACCGCCTATATGCTCAACCCGGTGCTGATCAAGGACATCCAGTACAATGTCGCCGAGGATTTCGCCTGGATCACCGTGATGCCGGGCGGCAGTCTGCCCTTCCTGGTCAGCGAAAAGGTCGGCGCCAAAACGCTGCCGGAATTCATCGCCTATGCGCGCAAGGCCGAGAGGGTGAATGTCGGGACCTACGCCGCCGGCTCCTTCGCGCATATGGTGATCGCCGAACTCAACAAGCAATATGGCCTCAAGATCGAGGCCGTGCATTATCGCGGTGAGGCGCCAATGTGGCAGGATCTCGCCGGACAATCGATCGATGGCGGCATTGGCAGCTATGCCGCGGCGCTGCCGGTGATGCAGGCCGGCAAGGCGCGCGCCGTCGCGGTGTCGCGGCGCCGCATCAGGGATCTGCCCGATGTCGCGACCTTCCAGGAGCAGGGCGCCACCTCGCGCGCGCACGGCCTGCTGACCTTCCAGGGCTGCGTCGCGCCGGCCAAGACGCCGCCGGAGATCATCGCCAGACTGTCGGCGCTGTTCGTCGCGGCCGGCCAGAGCGAGCGCATTCGGGAATTGTTCAAGAGCCAGGGCATCGATGAAGGCGCGATGTCGCTGGCCGCCAGCCAGGCGCTGTACCGGGAGGAAGCCCCGGTCTGGGCCGAGATCGCCGCGGGGCTGGTACCACAGGGGCAGTAGGAAGTGCCGGTGGCTGCAGCCGTCATTCCGGGGCGGGAGCAGCGCGAGCTGCGAGCAAACCCGGAATCTCGAAATATTCAAAACATATCGAGGTCCCCCACTTCAACCGCAGTGGCTGAGGTTCGCTCGGGCTGCGGCTGCTGCCCCGGGGCGACAACAGGGCGCTAAGAAATTATTCCACGAGTCTGTTGACAATAGTCCTTTACTGATTATAATCCGCGCCATCCCGCCCCGGTGAGAGGGGCGTTCGCGACGTCGGCGATCGCGGGGCGGGATGCGGTGACGCGGCAGCGTCAGGCCGGAGCGAAGGTCGCAGGGCGCCAGCCCCGACTTGAACATGCCCCCTTATGGCTAGGGGAGTGTTCAAGGACGG
>NZ_JANXTC010000239.1:0-28044 GCF_025356345.1 Tardiphaga sp. | reverse complement strand
TCGGCGGCAACATCGGCGGCGCATTCGGCGGCGGCAACAGCTTCAACGGTGTTGCCAGCAACAGCAACAACGGCAAGTTCATGGGCGGCGTCCAGGGCGGCTACAACTACCAGTTCGCCCCGAACTGGGTGCTCGGCATGGAAGCCCAGTATGACTGGACCAGCACCAGCGGCAACTCCACTGTGTTCCCCGCCGCTAGCGTTGGCGCCGGCTACATCTACAACAGCAGCCTGAACGGCCTCGGTTCGGTGACCGGCCGTCTCGGCTACACTTGGGGTCCGGCGATGCTGTACGCCAAGGGCGGTTACGCCTTCGCCGATCGCAGCCGTTCGCTGGTCGGCACGCCCGCAGTTGGCATCAACGGCAACAAGGATGGTTACACCGTCGGCGGCGGCCTCGAATACATGTTCACCCAGAATTGGTCGGGCAATGTCGAGTACCAGTATTACAATTTCGGCAAGACCAGCTTTGCAGCTCCGCTCGCTGCCTTGGGTTCGGTCACCAGCGAACAGCACACTGTCAAGGCTGGCCTGAACTATCACTTCAACTGGGGTGGTCCGGTCGTCGCGAAGTATTGATCTTCGTCTGATCGAAGCCTTGGAATAGAATAGGCCGGCGCTTGCGCCGGCCTCTTTTTTTGTCGCGGCGTGCGGTTGCAAGGTATCTGTTGCCGCTAAAGAGCGAACAGGCGAACCCAGCGGGTGCCGCTCGATCCTCCATAGGGGACGAGCGAGAATACCGGTCCGTCGTGCAGCACCAGCCTGACCTGCTGCGCCGCCTGGATCTGACGCATCATCTCTTCGGAGCCGCTGATCGAGCCCTCCGCGACCACGGGGCCGGGCTCGGTGTCCAGGCTGAGCCAGTAAAATACCTCGCCGATCAACGCGTCGCCGATATAGACAAGCCCGTTGTCGCTCAAATCAGCCATCATTCGACTCGCCATCCGGATCCGCAAATCCGGAATCAAGCGCGATCGGGTCAATTCGTTCCGGCGCGTGGTGGGACCGCGGCTCGTTGTCTAGATCATGATTGGTAATCGTTGAATCTTGTCCCGGACGCGATGCATGGCGCCCATTTGGGCGTGGTGCGTCGCGGAGCCGGGACCGTACCAAACGCCGGCGCTCGCTAGGGTCCCGGCTCTGCGAAGCAGCACCTTGTGCTGCACCGCGCCCGGGACAAGCGCGGCGCGGTTCAATTCGTTACGATCGCGCTTTAGAAGCCGCCGGCGCCGCCGTCCTTGCGCGGGTCCGAACCGGCAACATAGCCGCCGTCGATCCGGCGGACCAATTGGGCGCCGCCGAAGCCGAATGCCGAATCCGGCGGCTCGCGCTCGATGACATGGCCGCGCGCGGCAAGCTCCGCGGCGACATCGTCGGCCACCGTACTCTCGATCGCCACCTTCAGCCCGGCGACATAGCGCCAGCGCGGCGCGTCGGCGGCGGTCTGCGGGTCCTGATTCCATAGCTGCATGCGCAGCATCATCTGCAGGTGGCCTTGCGCCTGCATAGGCCCGCCCATCAGACCGAACGCCATCAGCGGCTCTTTGCCCTGCATGACGAAGCCCGGAATGATGGTCTGGAACGGGCGCTTGCGCGGGCCGACCTGGTTGGGATGGCCGTCGACCAGCGTGAATCCGAAGCCGCGGTTCTGCAGGCTGATGCCGGTGCCGGGCACCACCACGCCGGAGCCGAAGCCGGAATAGTTCGACTGGATGTAGGACACCATCATGCCGTCGGCGTCGCCGGTGGCGAGACAAACGGTGCCGCCGGTGGTCGGCGCGCCCTGTCCAAAGTCCTGCGCCGTTCGGGCGTCGATCAGTTTGGCACGCGAGGCGAGATAGGCCGGATCGAGCAGGTGGGCGACGGTGACGTCGCGCATGTAATCGAGGTCGGCGGCATAAGCGTAGACGTCGGCGAAAGCGAGTTTTGTGGCTTCGATCTGCAAATGGAAGGCGTCGGCGCTGTCCAGCACCAGCCCGTCGGTGCCGTACGCCTTCATGATGCCAAGTGCCATCAGGGCCGCGATGCCCTGGCCATTCGGCGGGATCTCGTGCAGGGCGGCATCGCCAAACGCCTGCTGGATGGTGCCGCACCAGTCATTTTCATGCGCGGCCATGTCGGCCTCGTCGAGCGCAGCACCATGCTCGCGGGCGAAGGCGGCAATGCGCTGCGCCAGCTCGCCGCGATAGAACGCTTCGCCGCGGGTCTTGGCGATCAGCCGCAGCGAATAGGCATGGCCGGGGGCGCGAAACAATTCACCGGCCGCCGGCGCCCGGCCGTCTGGCATGAAGGCCTCGGCGAAGCCGGGCTGGTTCTTCAGTTCGGCGGCGCCACGGCGCCACAATTCGGCGATCACGGGAGAAACGTGAAAGCCATCTTCGGCATAGCCGATCGCGGGTTCGAACAGCCGCTCGAACGGCAACTTACCAAATCGGGTCGAGAGATCGACCCAGGCCGAGACGGCGCCGGGCACCGTGACGCTTTCCCAGCCGCGGTGCGGGAAAGTTTTGTGATTGGCGAAGCGCTCCGGCGTCCACGCCGCCGGCGAACGCCCGGAAGCGTTGAGCCCGTGCAGCTCCTGGCCGTCCCACAGGATGCAATAGGCGTCGGACCCGATGCCATTGCCGGTCGGCTCCAGCACGGTGAGCGCGATCGCTGTTGCGAGCGCCGCGTCCAGCGCGTTGCCGCCTTGCGCCAGCATGCGAAGTCCGGCCTGCGTCGCCAGCGGCTGTGACGCCGCCACCACATTGCGGGCGAGCACCGGTGAACGGCGCGATGAATACAACCCGTCATGACGGTAGTGCATGGCAATCCCTTTGCAATATCAGCAGCGTCCGGTGCCCGCGCGGATCGCGGATAATATTTACTCTGTTGCCGATTTCAGCTGTTGATCGCGTGAGGTTCGGCAAAATGCAAGCATTTCTACCTATGGGTTAAGGTATGCGTGCTTTCCGCATCTGCGATCTATTGGTGCATCGAGATGGCTTCAGTCGAGCTTCGACCCATCGATCAGAATAGCCTGCCGGCGGCGCTGGCGCTGCTGGCGCGCGGATTTCCGGAGCGTACGGAAGCGTTCTGGCGCGTCGGACTTAACAAGATCTTAACCATGAAAGACGTCTCCAGCGCGCGCCCGGCCGGAGTCATCATCACGTCCGACGCCAAAGACATCGGCATCTTGCTGACGATCCCGAGCGAAAGACCGGACGACGACGGAACCTTGCGCAAGGTGGTCAATCTCGTCGCCTGGTACGTCGAGGAGTCACATCGCTGGATGGCCGCGCGCATGCTGAAGAAGATCGTCGCGGACGAAGCGACCGTGTTCCTCGACCTGACGCCGAATCCCGCCGCGGAAATCATCAATCAAAGGCTCGGTTTCGAACGGCTCACCGACGGCTTCCTGATCTATTTGCTTCCCGTCACGGTCTTTCGTCCGCGCCATGCCGCGAAAGTTCTGTCGTTCGACGAGGCCGGAGCGCGATTGACGGCGTTCGAGCTCACGACACTGCGGCAGCACCAGGCGCTGGGCTGTGTCGTTGGCGTTCTGCGTACGGCGAACCGATACTCACCGCTGGTTTTCTCCCGGATGCAACGCCGCGGACTGCCCGGCGCGCGGTTGATTCTCGCCGAGAGCAAGGCCGCGGTGAGCGACAATCTGTCGGCGATTTCGCGTTTCCTGCTGCGCCGGAAGATGCTGTTCCTGCGAATGGACGTCACAAGGGGTGATTCCGCCGCGGGCAGCATGGCTTCTCGCTGGAACGAGACCACTTATCGCAAAGGCGGCGGCCAGGCCGGCGAGCGGGTCGACTTCACTTACTCGGAATTTGTCTTTTGGGGCACATAAGATGCCGAACGGCACGGAGACCGACATGACAGACTCATCCGCTATCAGCAGAAGCGATATCGAAGCCGCGATTGCCGATTATTTGCAGGGACGCTTTCCCATGCTCGGGACTGTCGGCATGCAGACCGAGCTGCTCGGCAGCGGCGCGATCGATTCGCTGGGCTTTCTGGAAGTCGTGACGTTTCTGGAAGAGCGTTTTGCGATCATCCTCGATGATGACGACTTCGATGCCGCGAATTTGAAGGACGCATCCACCCTCGCTGACCTGGCGGAGCGCAAACTGCGGTGACCCATCAGCCTTATCTTCTGCATCATCTGCTGGACGGCCGCCCGGAAGATCACGATCGCGTGGCGCTGATCGATGGACCGCGTTCGCTCACCTATCGCGAACTGGCAGATCGCGTCCATGGCTGCGCAGCGGCGCTTCACGCCAGCGGACTGGCGCGCGGCGAGCGCGTCGCGATCGCTCTGCCCAAAAGTCTGGAAGAATGCTGGGCGATCTTCGGCGCCAGCGAGGCCGCCGGCGTATTCGTCCCCGTCAATGCGCTGCTGAAGCCGCAACAGGTCCGCCATGTGGTGGAAGATTCCGGCGCCAGCATCATCATCACTTCGCGCGCCATGCTCGATATGATCCGGGAGGCGGTGGCTGGCCTGCCCCTGAAGGCCGTTTTGTGCGCGGAAGATATCGCGGCCACACCGGTGCCCGTTCCGGGAACCGGCGCTGCGCGCGACCCATCGCTCGGTGAGGATCTGGCTGCGATCCTGTACACGTCGGGATCGACGGGCAGACCGAAAGGCGTGATGCTCAGCCACCGTAACCTGCTGGCAGGTTCGCGCATCGTCATCGACTATCTCGGGATCGACAGCGATGATCGCATTCTCTCGATCCTGCCGTTCAGTTTCGATTATGGCCTCAATCAGTTCCTGACCGCGGTCCAGCAACGCGCGGTGCTGGTGCTGTTCGGCTTTCGCCTTGGCGACGAGATCGTCCGCGCGTTGCGCGATCACGCCATCACCGGGCTGGCCGGCGTGCCGACGATCTGGGCGATCCTTACCAAGGCCGCGCCGTCCTTCAGCCGCACGCCGCTGCCATCATTGCGCTACATCACCAATTCCGGCGGCGCGGTACCATCCGAAACCGTGCGGCGGTTGCGCGCGGTGATTCCGGCGACGCGGATCTTTCTGATGTATGGCCTCACCGAAGCGTTCCGCTCGACCTACCTGCCGCCGGAGCAGGTCGATCATCGCCCGACCTCGATCGGCCGGGCGATTCCGGAATGCGAGGTTTTCGCGGTGACGGCGGAGGGGCGGCGCGCCAGGCCAGGCGAGCCGGGCATCCTGGTGCATCGTGGGCCGACGGTGTCGCTGGGCTACTGGAACCGGCCCGAGGATACCGCGCGGGTGCTGCGACCGCATCCTTTCATTCCGGCGGCCGAGGGCGGCGAGACGGTGTGCTATTCCGGCGATCTGGTGGTCGAGGATGAGGACGGCTTCTTCAGCTTCGTCGGCCGCGCCGACGCCATGATCAAATCTTCCGGCTATCGCATCAGCCCGTCGGAGGTCGAGGAGGTGCTGATGGCGACCGGAGCGCTTCGTCAGGTCGCGGTGATCGGTCTGCCCGATCCGCTGGCGGGGCAGAAGGTTCATGCCGTCGCAATCGCGCGCGAGGCGGTGCCGGATGCCGCCGGAATCCTGCTCGCCGCCGCCCATCAACTGCCGGCCTTCATGGTGCCGCGCGCGATCGAATTCGTCGACGCGCTGCCGACCACCCCGAACGGGAAGATCGATTATCCCCTGCTGGCGCAGCAGCGAGGCAAGCATGCCGGTTGACCTCAAACCGCCGGGTCTGGCCGAAGCGCTGGTGGCCGAGCACTTCACCGTGTCGGGACCGGACCTGCAACTCGGCGGCATCGCCGTGCGCGAACTGGCGTCACGCTTCGGCACGCCGCTATTCATCTATGATGGCGCCGTCATGCGCCGCGGTTTTCGCGCGCTGACCGAAGCGCTGCGCGGCTTCGCGCAGGTCTACTACTCCATCAAGGCCAACCCGGCGCCGGCGGTGATCCGGCTGTTCGCGTCCGAAGGCGCCGGCATCGAGATCGCCTCGGTCGGCGAATATCGCGCCGCCCGCGCCGCCGATATCCCGGCCGCCAATATCATCTTCGCCGGTCCCGCCAAGCGCGTCAGCGAATTGGAGGAGGTGATCGCCGGCGGCATCGGCGAAATTCATATCGAGAGCTATGAGGAGATCGGGCGCGTCGCCGCGATCGGCGCGCGGCGCGGCGTCAGTGTGCCGGCCTCCATTCGTGTCAATCCGGTGGCCGCGGCGCAGGGCGGCGCGATGCGAATGGGGGGCAAGCCGGCGCCGTTCGGCTTCGACGAAGAGGATCTCGCCAACGTCGTCGCGGCGGTCCGCGCGCACAAAGCCATCGATTTGCGCGGCGTGCATCTGTTCGCCGGGACGCAGATTCTCGATGCCGGGGTCCTGCTGATCCAGTGGAAGCACGCGATCGGCGTCGCCGGTCGGGTCGCCGCGCTGGCCGGCATTCCCCTGCGGACGATCGACCTTGGCGGCGGACTGGGCCTTCCATATTTTGCCGGTGAGAAGCCGCTCGACCTCGCGCAGCTGTCGCGCGGGCTGCCCGATCTGCTCGCGCTGCTGCGCGCCGATCCGCTGATTGCCGGTGCGCGCCTGATCGTCGAGCCCGGCCGCTTCCTCGCCGGGCCGGGCGGCATCTATGTCGCGGCCATCAACGCGGTGAAGACGTCGCGCGAGACGCGCTTTCTGGTCACCGATGGCGGTATGCACCATCATCTCGCGGCCTCCGGCAATCTTGGCCAGATCATCAAGCGCGACTACCCGATCGTGGCGCCCGCGCATATGGATGCTCGCGAACGGTCACCAATGACCGTGGTCGGACCGCTCTGCACGCCGCTCGACACGCTGGCACGAAAGGTCGAATTGCCCGAGTTGCGCGCCGACGAACTCGTCGCGGTTCTGCAGTCGGGGGCCTATGGGCGCAGCGCCAGCCCCGCGGGCTTTCTCAGCCAGCCGGCGGCGGTCGAGATCCTGGTCGAGGACGGGCAGATCGAGATCATCCACGGCGGCGCCGAATAGAACCGGCGATGCCGCGGATCGATCGCGCCAGTTTCCTCGCGCCCAGGAAGGCGCGCCCGCGCCAGCTCAACGCGGCGGTGAAGTCCACCAGCGGCACATCCTGGACGCCGAAGCGTCTTTTGTAGTCATAGGTGCCAACGCTGAAGTCGAAGGATCGCACGCCGTCGGCGTGCAGCGCCGCCATGCTGCGCTCGATGATCAAGCGTCCAGGCGAGCAGTTCGCCCACGCCTGCCCGACATTGCTGATCCGCAGCATCAGATAGCTGGATTTGACCCGCAGGCCGAGCAAGGTAGCGACGATCTGGTCGCCGCAGGTCAGCGCCGTGACCACGGCATAGCCGTCGGCCAGACCGCGGGCGATCAGATCGCGGTGGAAATCCGAACAGGCTTCGTCGTCCAGCGAATAGTCCTTGCCGAGCTCGTGCATCCGCGCGCTTTGCTGCGCCTCGAGCGCGGTGAAGACATTCAGCGCCGGCTGCAACTCGGTGATGCGCCGGAATTGCGCGCCATCGTTCTTGCTGAACACACGCCAGCTGCGCTCCAGCTCCTTGCGGACGGTTTTTTCCCGCGAGTAGCGGTAGGCGTCATAGTCGTCGCCGATCTCGAGCACGTGCCCGGTCAGCGCCGAGGGCTCGGTGCCGGGTAGCGCCGCCAGCGGATTGGCGATGCCTGTGATCGTCCGCGGCATCTTGCCGAAGCGCACGAGATCGCACCCCTCCGGCAGTCGCGACAGCGCGCCGCGCAGCGCAGACCAGAACGCCCCTGAATCGATGGGATGGGCGCCTGGAGCCGCTCCCATGATCGGTGCGTTGTAGTCGGCCGATCCGGCAAATTCGACGATGCGCAGGCCACGTTCGCGGCGGATCGCGAGCGGCAGAATGGCCACTATCGCGCGGTGACGATCCGTGACGACGACGATCAGCGGCTCGTCGGAACGTGGTGATGCGGCGTTGCCATACCAGGCGTCGAGCCAGTGCCGATGCTGAAACGGCGTGATACGCCCGCGAGCCATCTCGTTACCAAACCGCGCGCAGGCCTCGTTCCAGTCGCGGACCACCTCGACGACAACGCACGACGCGTCGCGCGTCGTTTGCGCGGCGCCGGTGATGGCTCCGGCGACCTCGGTCACGAGGCGATGGCTGCCTTGGGAATATCGATGATGGCGCCGAGCCTCGCGCCGTCGAGCTTGAAATCGACCGACTGCCGGCTGTCGCGTTCGCGGCGAATCCATGAACTGTTGCGAAGCGTCCGCTGCAGCAGGCGCTTGGCGAAGAACGACGGCCCCGTCGTCGATCGGCTCCTGGCCTGATAGCCGAATTTGTGCCGCAGCAGGCCGTTGGTGAAATTCACCATCTGCAGGCGGCGAATTTCCTCGTCAGTGTAGGAGATCGTCATGGAGATGTTGACGGCGTCGAGATTTTCCACCCGGTGCGGCGCGTTCAGCGGCCAGTGCAGCATCTGTCCCGGCGCCAGGTCGTAGATCGTGGCGTGGCGGTCGTACCAGTCGGCATAGGGCATATCGACCTCGACGCCGAACAGCGCGATATCCTCGAGGTGATGCGGCGCGACGAAGGGCGGCTTCGACGGGTAGACATAGACGCGCTTGGTGCCGACCAGCTGGATCAGGCCCTGGCCCGGCAGATCGGAGTGATAATAGACCTGAGCCCTGGGTGACGAGATCAGGATGCCGGCGGTGTGTTCAGGGTGGCCGAAATTCGGCACATGGCTACGGATTTCGTCGAACAGCTCGTTGACCTTGGCGCGGTAGCGCGGATCCACGTCGGTGACCTTGCGCAAATTCAGCCACAGCGTGCCGGCGCCAATCGCGTCGATGATCTGGTGACCGCTGAGATTGCCGACTTCGCCCTCGCGCCAGACGCGGCGACTCTCGCGCGACGCGGTCTGGATCAGATTGTAGTGCTCGCGCGGATAGGCCTCGATCAGCGCCGCCAGCGCATCGCGCGAAAACAGTTCGGACTTGTCGAGGTTATGCGCGATCTGGATCGGCATCTGGCCCCATAGCAGGCTGTTGGTGTCGTCCCAGTCTTTCAGAATACGATCGCTGGTCATCCGTCTGCTCCTGATACTCTGCTCTTGATACAGGCCGATCTGGCCGCTGCCGAGAGGAGGCGCCCAGTTCCATCAAAGGACGGGTGGCAAGGTACTCCCGTCATACCGCAATAAAAGGCCTGACTTGAGCGGATCGGCGGAAAACCTGGCACAAGGTTACCGGGCGTGCTCCGGGGCAAAGTTCCGGAGCCGGCGGCGGTCACCGGGTTAACCCATACGCCAGGGGCGCGCGGCGGCGAGGCGAACCAGCTTCTCGCGGACGTCCCCGACGTCCAGGAACCAGCAGGCCAGCAGGTAGATCGCCGCTCCCAGCGGGATCAGCACCGCCAGCGCCGCCTTGTCCCAATTCTGGAACAATGGGTTAAGCAGCAGGATGACGACGGTCATCAGCACGACCGCCAGCGCGACCTTGCCGGCGCGCGCGATCGGAAACGGCAGATGAAAGGCGCTGCGCGCCAGCCATAGCGCGCTCAGCATGCCGATGATCTCGGAGGCGACGCGGCCCCAGGCGGCGCCCGCAATGCCGAATAGTCCGATCAGCACGAAGGACAGCGCCGTGCCGAGCACCAGCGTGATGACGGTGTTGATCAGATAGAACCGGTTCTGGCTGGAGAGGAAGAAGCTGATGTGCAGATATTGATGCACGAAGATCTGGAACACGACGGCGAGCGCGATCACCGGCATGATGAGGGCGGCGACCTCGCGAAATTCCTCGCCGAGGACCAGATTGCCGATCCGCGGCGCCAGCAGCGCGAAGCCGATGCAACAGGGCAGCGTAATCGCCAATAGCAATTCGAGGCATTTTTCGAGATGCAGGCGGGTCGCTTCCTTGCCTTCGCTGGCCAGCAGCTTCACGGCGATGGGCACGAAGGCGGCCGAGGCGCTGATCGCCGGGATGATCAGCGCCTGGCGGACAAGGTCGACGGCCGCGCCATATTGTCCGGCCGCGCCGGCGCCGAACACATAGGCCACCAGAAACCGGTCGGTGGTGCCGGCGAAGGCGAGCAGGCCAATCGACAGCGTCAGCGGCATGCCCCAGACGATGAAGTAGCGTAGTCGGGCATGGGAAAAGTCGATCTTCGAGGCGCCCCACACCTCGCGCAGGATCAGCGCCGAACTGGCGAGATAGGCGACGGCGCCGGATATCAGCAAGGATTGTCCGCTGGTGTCGAAATACAGCACGCTGATGCCAAGCAGGGTCACCAGCACGGCGCGGGCCAGCGTCGCCAACAACACCTGCTGGCTACGCTGGCGCGCGCGCAGTAATTCGACGCTCAGTTCAAAGAAGCCGACGCTGACCGCCAGCAATACACCCGCGGGGACGGCGTGCTGGTCAAAGGTCAGAAACCGGCCGGCGGCCAGAACGATGAAGGGAATCGGAATGCAGATGGTGATGAAGCCCAGCAGCACCGTGGCGCGCATGTCGGTGCCATCGGCCTTGGATTCCTGTCGGACGATGGCCTGGCGCAGCCAGGTGAACAGCAGCGTGCCCAGTACAGCGGCCAGCGCGACGCCGATGATGTAGACGCCATATTCGACCGCGGTCATCCAGCGCGTGAAGATCACGACGTTGAGCAGGCCGAAGGCGGCCGAGGCCGCATTGGCTACAAAGTAGATCGATGTTTGCTTGACCAGGGACAAGAGGGATACCTGCGATCAACGTTTCGCCGGCCTAGGCGACGGCGGGAGGCCTGGAACCCTTGAAATGCTGAAGGCCGGCCTGAATTTCAGACAGCGGCGTGGTGTTGAACGACTGGATGCACAGCGCGACCTGCCGGGACGATGAGGTGTCCAGCATTTCCGCGATGTCGCTGCTGCAAATGGTGTCGGAATCCCAGTGCGTGCGGCACAGGCTATCCATCAGCATCGTGGTTCGTGCGCACAACTCGTCGTCACCGGTGACGAAATTTCCATAGAGCATGTATTCGGAAAAATCATGTTCGCGGCACAGCGCCTCGGCCCAGTCGCATCCCACTGTCGTCTCGATCCGCGAGATCATCGCCTGAACGGTTGGCTTGTCCCAGATGATGATCTGGTCGATGAAGTCATCGGCCGGGAACGTCGGCCGCGGCAGGCCGAGCAGCCGCCGCGCCGCCTGCACCCAGATCATGTGGCTCGGCACGTGATGGTCGGCGCCGTTGCGATCGACGCGCAGCACCGGCGCGTGCGGGGGCGCAAACATCGAGACATCGAATTCACGAAAGAAGATGTTGTCCGAATCGATCAGGCAGAAGCGGTCCTCCGGCAGCGACGCGGCGGCCCTGATCTTGACCAGTTGCTGGGTATGCCAGCCGCTGACGGGCCTGGCCCGGAACGACCACCAGTATCGTCGCTTGCGCCAGCGGATCAGCGGCAGTTCGTGCAGCCAGCTCGGCAGCAGCTCCGACGCCCGCATGACGACGCGGCGCCCGGCATGAAACTTTTCGAACAGCTCGAAATCTTCGTCGTGGACAATGACGTAATGTTTTTCGAAGCCCGTGACGTACTTATCGACGCTTTCAAACAGCAGCGTGGAGCGCTCATAGTCCCCACGGTAGCTGGGCGTAATGAGGGAGACCGTGCCTTGGCTGCGCGCGTTCATGGTTTTCTTAACTGATCTCTGCCACTGAATGATATCCGGGAAGCCTGTTTGGAGCCGTGACGTAGTTTTTTATTCTCTGCGTGACGCGGCAGTCGCGGGACTTTACTTGCTTGACAGCGTAGCCGTTTCGGACCGGTTTCATTTTCTCAGGATTCCCGTCAGTCACGGCCAGGAATAGGTACCATGGTTAAAGCTCGCTTATCGCGGCCGGCGGTCGTGCGACGGCGTCGTCGTCTGGTCGGAATGGGTAGAACACGAAGCGGGGCTGGGCGGAAGTAACTGGATGCAAAATCACCACATCTTGGCCGCGCCCGACGGCTCGCCTCCCGTGCCACGAACGGCAACCTCCCCCATGCCACCGGTCGATGTCGAGGCTCCCGGTCGGATGATGCACGATCAGATCGTATTTCTCGGGGCTGGACCCGAAATGCAATGCGGCGTGGGGCATTTCACGCAACGGCTGGCGCAGGCGATGGAACGTGCGACGCCGGGCCGTTGCGTCGAATTCCCCCTCACGCGCAGTGAAGGCAGCCTCCCGGCGCTCTGGAAGCTGATCGGCTGTGCCGGCACGGTGGTCTGCAATTTTCCGATCGTTGCCTGGAAACGCGTGATCCTGCGCCCGCTGCTGGCGCTGGCGATGGCGCGGCTGCGCGGCCGGCGGGTGGTCGTCATCCAGCACGAGTGGAGCTCGCTGAACTGGATGCGCCGGCTGACCTATCTGCCGGCGCTGCTACTCGCCGATTCCATTCTCATGTTCTCGCCCCTGGTTAAGCGGCAGCTCGCGGATGGCCCGATGGTCGGATGGCTCGCAAAGCGGTGTGTGCTGGTGCCCTTGCCACCCAACATTGAAGCGCCGCAAGCGAGCGCGGATTCGCCGTTGCGCCAGCGCCTGATCGAGGCGCGGCGCGACGGTCGTCTGGTGATCGGCCATTTCGGCTCGATCTATCCCGGCAAACAGCCCGAAGCCCTGCTCGAAATCGGGGCGGTCCTCAAACAGCGCGGGCGGCGACCGCTGCTGGTCTATATCGGCTCGTTCATCCGCGGCGTCGATCGCGCGGAGGAAGCGTTTCATGCGCGGGTGGCGCGGCTTGATATGGCCGACGACGTCATCGTCAGTGGCTTCGTTGCTTCGGAATCGGAACTGTTCGGGCTGTTCGAGCCGATCCAGGCGTTCTGCTACCAACTCGACGAAGGCCTCACGGCGCGGCGCGCCAGCATCATGGCCGGCGCGCAGTCCGGCAGGCCGATCATCGTCACCGCGGCGGTCGATGCCGACGAATTTGCACATCATCCGCGCCTGCAGGCCTTGATCGGCAGTGGCGCGATCGTGACGGTGCCGGGTGGATCCAGATACGAGGCCTATGCCGATGCCGTCGAGGCGGCGCTGGGCCGCCGGTTCGAACCGCCGCCCTTCGATTTCGAGGGCTGGTGGAGCGACACCGTGCGCGCCGTCGCCGCCGAATTATAGACAGGCGAAAACCAGGCTAGGCCCTGACGCGGAAGCGGGACATGAAGTGCAGCCCCGCCACGGCGATCACGAACATGAACCAGGTCGGGTTCTGGCGGTCGAGCAGGAAGGTTTCCATGGTCGACAAATAGATGCCGAATAGCCAGATCGTCAGAAAAAAACGGGCCAGCCTCAGATCGCCGCCGCGCGCCTGGATGGTGTGGAAGTTGCGCAGCGGGCTGATCACCAGAATCAGCAAGGCGAGGATAAGGCCGGGCAGCCCGATGGTAAGCGCGAGTTCGAGATAGCCATTATGGCTGTGCGAAGCGTCGAACGCCCATTCCGAGCCGGCCTCGATGGTCGTCCGGTTGGCGGGATAGTCCCAGAATGCCGCATAGCCGTAGCCCTTGACCGGATTCTGGCTGAAGCCGGCGAGGGCGAATTCCCAGATCCCGGTGCGGCCGGTGAAGGTGACGTCGAATGGCAGCATTTTGGTGATGCCGGCGAGCGTGTCGCTGACGACGCTGCCGACGCTCACCAGGTTGAAGGCGATCACCGGCAGCAGGCAGAGAACATAGTTGAGCAACCGGTTCCGCGAGCGCGAAACGATCGCCGCCAGTAGCAGGATGATCAGGCACAGCGCCGAAGCACTCTTGCCGCCGGAATTGAAAAGAAACACGGCCGAGGCAATGGCGATCGCTGCGCCGGCGACCAGCGTGCGGCCACGCATCAGATACAGGCCGAGATAGAACAGGATCACCATCGTCGGCGCAGCGAGGTTCTTGTGGCCGAACGATCCGCGCCAGTCGCCGGCCAGTTGCGGTTCGACCGTATCCAGCGCGCCGTGGATCGACAGGTTCGGAACCAGCACCAGCCCGAGATAGCACAGCGCCAGCAGGCTACCCGCCGCCGCCGCCAGGCAGAGGTCGAGTTGCGCGCGCGACGAGGGCAGCAGCGGGACCATCACCGCCAGAGAAGTGGCGCACATGGTCAGCACGAAGCGCTGCAGCGACACCGAAGGTTGTTGCGACAGCGCAATGTTGATTGCCATCCAGCAGCAGAAGGCGATCGTCACCGGCGTACACAGCGAGCGTAGTGCCGGCCAATTGTCCGTCGCGGACAGTAGCACCGCCAGTCCGGCGAGCCCGGCAAAGGCCAGGTAGGTCATCGCCAGTTGCCCGGTTGCGATGCTCTTCAGGTCCGGGTTCTGCAGGTTCGGGAAGGGCGAAAACGTGATCCAAACCAGCAGCAAGGCGCCGACCACCGTCAGCGATTTCATCGCCTCGACGACGTCGATGCCGCCCACGATCGCCCGTGCGCGCCGTACCCGCAGTCGCCGCAGGTCGCTGGCCGTTGGCAGCGGTGCGTAGGGCGGCCCGGAGATGGTCATGACCGATTCATACCGGTTTTGCCTTGTCCTTGTACGGCTGCGGTTCGATGCCGACGGCGGCCAGCACGCCACCAATCGCCACCACGATCGGATGCAGCGCGATCAGCAGCTGGCGTTCCCGGACGGCAAGCCCGGCGGCGCGCCACAGTGAGAGGGGCAGTATTGCAAGGGTCCGGACCAGCAGCCTGGCGCGCGACACCGGCGATGCCGCGATCAGCGCGCGGATCCGGTAATTGATCGCGCCGATCCGCAAGCCGCGCGCCGCCAGCCAGCGCGGATGGGTCCGGGCCTCCGGCACGGTCTCCTCGATCACGGCTTCCGCGACCCAGTAGAACGTCATGCCCGCGCGCTGGCAACGCGTGAAGAAGTCAGTGTCGCCGCCGCCGAGAAAGTTGAAGCGGATGTCGAAGCGTGGATTTGCCAGCGCTGTGAAAACGCGACGAACCATCAGGCAATTGCCGCTGCCATAGATGATCGGCACGGGACCGCTGCGGTCATAGGCCGGACGGAACGCCGGGTGATGCGCCAGGGCCTGCTTGGTGGGGTCATCGAAACGCGGAAACACCGGCCCGCCGACCACTTCGGCGCCGCTGTCGAGCGCGGCTTCCACCATCAGATGCAGCCACTGTGGAGAGGCGATCTCGTCGTCGTCGATCATCATCAGCATCGTCGCCGTCGGGAAGTATCGCAGCGCCGTCTCGAACGCCGCGTTGATGGCGTGGCAATTGCCCTGCTGTGGCTCGACCAGGCAGACGCCCGGAAGGCCGGAGCGTTCCAGGAAGCCAACCGCCTCGACGACGCTCTCTCGCTTGCCGGAATCATTATCCACGATCACCACGGCGAAGCGGTGTGAGGTCTGTTGCGCCGCGAGCGAGTTCAGCGTCAGGCGCAGATGCTGCGGCCGCCGGAAACTCGGGACGCAAACCACGATCTCTACCGAAGATGTGCCGGCATGAGAAACATAAATGATGTCGCGTATCGTGGTCATCGCCGGATAGCCCTTGATCATCGCGCTTTCGGTTGCGGTGCGATGGCACTTCGGCGTTTGGATGCGGACCACATCACGGACCCCGTTCGGTGGAGCAATGTATTGCGGGCATCATCGTCGGAGTTCGAGGCTGGATGGTACCGGCTCAAGTTTACGACACGGTTTTTGACGGAACGCGAGCCGCGAATTGCCGCGACGGTAGTTTTTTATGGTGAACAACCCATTAACCGCTTTAAGAAAGTAGTATTACTGTATGTTTTCGACGGTCAAGGATTGGTGTAGCGTTCATCGAAGACACATCGAGGCGGACATGCCCACCACCAGCGCTCACCGCCTTTGGCCGAGTTCCGTGCGATTGCTCGCCAAGGCCCGCATCGCGCATAGGCTTGCGATGCACGTCCCCGTAAAGCATTTTTATCTGAAAGCCGAGCGGCCAATCGTCAGCTTCACGTTCGATGATATTCCGGACAGCGCCGCGACGACCGGGGCGGGCATCCTGGCCGAGAAAGGCGTGCATGGCACATTCTATGTGTCCGGCAATCTTGTCGGTTCGCTCTCGCCGCAATGGCAGCATGCCAGCGAAGCTGAATTGATCGAACTTCATCGCCAGGGCCACGAAATCGCCTGCCATACTTTTTCGCACAAGAAGGCGTTCGAGTTCGACCGACCCGCGCTGGCGGCGGAAACAGAGCAGAATTTCAACTATTTCAAAAACCTCGATCCAGCCATCGAGCTGGAGAATTTCGCCTATCCGTGGGGCCTAGGCAGCTTTCCCTTGAAGAAAATGCTGCAGCGAAAATTCCGCTCGTGCCGCGGCGTCATGCCGGGCGTCAACCATGGCTGGGTTGATCTTCAATTCCTGCGCGCCGTGCCGCTGATCGAACCCGGAACAGATGTTGCGGCGATCGACCGGTTTCTCGATGAGGCGCTGAACACCAATGGCTGGCTGATCTTCTACAGCCACGACATCAAGCCGTCGCCGAGTCAGTATGGCTGCTCTCCCGCGCTATTGCGGCATGCGCTGGCCGCGGCAAAGCGGCGCGGCATCCTGGTCAAGAGCGTCGCCGAGACCTTGGAATATCTGCGGGCTTAATTGATTTTTTGCTATTTTCCGTCAAAGCTCCAGAAACGGGTCATGGTTAATTCTTCGTGCAGGATAGCTATTGCGCCCGAAGAATGCCCTTATCGGCCGTCGCGGTAAGGATTTGAGGCGCAGTTGAATGTTCGAGTACGCCCCCCGATCGAGTCCTAGTGAGCCGGCTGCTCGGGCGCAGCCCGCAGCCGAAGCCGCCCGTGGTTTCCATGCGATCGACCTTGCCCGGCTGCTGACCGGGCGAATCATCACCATTGGGCTGGCTGCGATCATCGGTACCGGCATCGCCGTGGCGATCGGCAAGAGCCTGACAGCGCGTTATTCCGCCACGGCACAGCTGTATGTTGATCCGCGCGAGCTGCAGCTGGTCGAACGCGAATTGACGCCGCGCAGCCAGGATCTGTCGGGACTGGCGATGGTGGTCGAGAGCCAGGCGCGTCTGATCACCTCGAACAATGTATTGTCGAAGGTGATTGGCGATCTCAATCTGGAGCAGGATTCCGAATTCGGCGGCAAATCCGCCGCGAGCTTTCTGTCCGGGCTGCTGAATTTCGGCAGTGCACCGTCGCGCTCGTCGGCGAACGAGAAGGCGGCCACGCTCGAAGCGCTGCGCATGCATGTCAACGTCAAGCGGACCGACCGCACGTTCATCGTCGATATCGACGTCTGGTCGCGCGAGCCTGCCAAGGCTGCCGCGATCGCCAATGCCCTCGCTGAATCCTATCTGGAAGAATCCAAGGACTCGCAGGCGGTGGCCGCGCGACGCGCGACGGCCGATCTGTCGGGACGTCTGAAAGAGCTTCAGGAGCGACTCCGGACCGCGGAAAACAATCTGGCGGTCTACAAGTCGAAGAACAATTTTCTCGGCACCCAGGATACCCAGGTCAGCGATCAGCAATTGTCGTCGGGCACGCAGCGGCTGGCCAATGCCCAGGCCGCCACGCTCGACGCGTTGGCCCGCTATAACCAGATCGAGGCAAGCCGGAAAATTGCCAGCGATGGCGGCGCGGTGCCGGAGGCGCTGCAATCGCCGACCATCGCCAGCCTGCGTACGCAATATGCCGACGCGCGGCGCAAGCAGGCCGAACTGATGAGCGAGCTCGGACCGCTGCATCCAGCCCTGCGCATGGCCAGCAAGCAGGTCGAGGACTTGCGCCGCAACATCGACGAGGAGGTCGATCGCTTCGCGCAGTCGGCAAAGAACGATCTGACCCGTACCCGGGCACTCGAAGCGTCGCTGACCAAGGCGCTGGACGGTCAGAAGAAGCAGAGCGCGGATCTCGGCCAGGCCTCGGTGCAATTGCGCGAGCTGGAGCGCGATGTCGAGGCCAGTCGGACCATCTACCAGTCGTTCCTGAAGCGCTCGCGTGAAACCGAGGAGCAGGAAACCCTGAATACGTCGAGCGCCCGCATTATCGGCGATGCGACCGCGCCGCAGCGGCGGATATTCCCGCCGGCCATGAGCGTCCTCGCCATGCTCGGCTTCATGCTGGGCGCCGCGGGATCGATCGGCTGGATAGTGGTGGCCGATCGGTTGTCGTCACCTGCCGCGCCTGCCGGCGCGGCGCCCGACCCGGTCGCGCCGCCGCCATCGCCGCCCTTGCCACCGTCGCCGTCGGTTGAGCCGAAAGTGGACACCAAGCTGTCACCAGGCCTTTTACGCCCGCGACCGAACAAGCCGGCGCCGCAGGTGCCGGCGGCGAGCCTTGCCGATGCGGTGCGTTTCAGCCTGACGGAAACGGATCTGCTGCGCACGCTGAACGGGATTTTTCCGCTCACCGACAGCGTCGATATCGTCCGGCTGGGCTGGCCAACCTTGCGCGCGGATGTCACATCTGCGCCGTTCATCGAGGCCTCACACCGCGTTTTGGCGGTGGCCAAAGCGCGCGCCGGCCATCAACGGGCGCCGGCGATCGCGGTACTCGGTCTGGATTGCGCGGAGCAGCGCACCATCGTCGCCCTGAATTTCGCGATGGCGCTGACGGGGCGCGGCGCACGTGTCCTGCTGATCGATGCCGACCGGCGCCATCATGCCCTGTCCAGCCGCCTCGGCATCAACTTGGCTGGGGCCGGGGTGTCGCGATGGATCAGCACCACGGCGCAGCCCTCCGCGCCCGGAAGAAGCGGCTTCACCATCCAGAGCGTAGCAGCGTTGAGCGCGGTCGAGGCGAGCCACGCGCTCGAAGTGGCGCGCGCATCGCAAGCCTATGACGTCGTGGTTCTGAATGGACCGGCGCTCGAGCCGGACGATTGCGATCCGGCGCTGCTGGGGACGGTTGAAGGCGTGATTGCCATCAGTCCGGCGGAGAAGCCTGGCGACGGACGGCCGCGGAACACGGTGCTCGCGCTCGGCGACGCCGCAAGCAGGCTGGTCGGTATTGTCGTGACCGAGTTCGGGACCAGCGCCCGCGAAGCGTTGCCGCTGAAACAATACGCCTGATTGCCCGACCGCGCGCGGCGCCCGCGATCCGGCGTCGTTAGCGCGATTTCGTCAGCAACAGGTAGATCGCGACCGGGCTGGTCTTCAGATAACGCCACGCCAGCCGCTTCGGCTCGATGATCACCCGCCACAGCCATTCGAATCCGGCGCGCTGCATCCAGGATGGTGCGCGCGGGTTGATCTCAGACAGAAAATCAAACAATCCGCCGGAGGTCTTGATGACGCCGACCGAGGTGAGGCGATGCCGGTTGCGGACGACGAATGTCTGTTCGTGCGGCACGCCCATCGAGACCCAGAGGATATCCGGCGCCAGTTGCGCGATGGCGCGACAGGTCGCGATTTCCTCGTCTTCGTTGGCAAAGAAACCATGTCGCGCGCCGACCAGCTTGAGGTCGGGAAACCGCTGCTTCACCTTGTCGACGGCGAGCGCGTTCGAGCTCTCGGTGGCGCCCAGCATGAACATGGTCGCGCCGCGCGCGCTGGCCTCGGCGGCCACGTCGTAAAACAGATCGGTGGTCGCGACCCGCTCGGGCAGCGCGAGTTCGCATTTGACGCGGGACGCGAACACATGCGGCATGCCGTCGGCATGGATGGCATCGGCTTCCAGAAACAGCGCACGCTGGACGCTGTCGGTAGCGCAACGATAGGCGACCTCGCCATTCGTCGAGGTGAGATAGGCCGGGTATCGCCACAGACCGTGACGTTCGAGCGCGTGATCCACCATCGCTGTCGCGGATTTGCGGCGATCCACCACGGCGACAGGCATTCCGCCCAGAAGGACTTTCCGCCAGCGCTGAAAGCGGTTGGCGCGACGATCTTTCGAGAGCCGTCGTTCCTCGCCGGCCCAGGCCGCGGGAAAGCGCGCAACCCTGCGATCGGTGCCGCGTTGGGGCGGCAACGGTTGGTCGGTCTTCGGGATGATCAGCTCAGCGGCGTCCGACATAGCGCTCTACCCTGGCAGGCCTCACCGAATGATTTGATGAAACCATCTCTGTTCTGAATTCTGATTGAAGTATCGGCTAGGAATAAACTGATTGGGTGGTGGTGCAATGCTCGCACGAAGTTATTACTTCGTTAAGGTAAATTAAAACGCATTAATACGGTATTATATAACGCGGCTTTCTATCGAGAGGTATCATATTCCGCAGCCGGTCGCGTCGATCGGGGTGCGAGATCGCGTGACAGGATGAATGTCGCAGGAATCGTACATTCCGCGATAGAACCCGGTACGGCCTGAATGTAGGGCGGCCGCATTGCCGCGCTCGTCGGCTGCGCGGTAAATCAGACGGTTAACGTTGGGTGCGGCGAAACAGTGCGCGAAACAGCGCTTGCGATTTCGGGAAAGCGCCATTGTCGATCTGGGTGGGCCAGTCGCCGTCGACGTTGAAATAGGCGGCATAGGCAATGCGGTCTTCGTTGGCGACGAACCAGTCGTGCATGTTCTGGACGAACAGCGGATTGTCGCCGAACTGGCCGACGCCCCATTCCGGATAGCTCATCTTCTTGCCGTGCTGCGCGGCGAAGCTGCGATGCCACTCCAGTCCGAACTCTATCTTCAGATAGCGCTCTTCCCAGCGCTGCTCGGGCGTGCCGGTCCATTTGAAGTCGTAGACATCGAGACCGATGGTATCGACGACGTCGTCGCCGGGATAGGTGGTATCGGCCGGCAGGTCCTGCGCATTCCAGGCCGGGCACCAGTCAAAGGTGAAGCCGCTCGAATGGCGCCGGAAGATGCCGACGACATGACGAAAGGCCCTGATGTAGTCGGCTTCCTGTCCCTTGGCGTACCATGGCGCGGAAATGCTGTTCATCTCCCAGCCGAGCCGAATGATCGCGTTGGGCTGCGCTTCGGCGATGCCTTTGGCCGCGGCCTTGAATTCGGCGTCGTGCAGGCCATTGGCGACATCCGCCAGCGGCGTGCCTTTGACCGTCAGCGGGAATGACCACACCACGTTGCGCGCCGGGTTGATCCGCTTCCACATCGCCGGCACCCAGCGATATTCGGCGAGGTCGGCCCATGTCGAGTGGGCGTAAAAGTCGACCGCCAGCACCGAGGAGCGCGGCCGGTTCAGCCAGTCTTCCCATTCTCGCAGCGCGTATTCGCGGCCACGTGCGCCCCAATTGACAAAGGCGCCGCCGAATTTCGCGGGGAGAGTGATTGATGTCGAAGCCGACTGCGCGCGCGCCGTGCCCGCGATCGGTCCGGCCAGCGTCGCCACCAGCATGGCCATGCCAAGCCGGATGATCCCGCGCCGGCCCGCGAGCTTTCGGGCGGAGGCTCGTTCCGCGCCACCGATGCCAAGCATTTTCATGTCGCGTCCGTGTCCCTTATCCAGCGGTCTTTAACAGGCCGATCGCCCGCGGCGGCTGAGTTGCCGCCCGCAATGCCGGGATCAGCCGCCGGCCGACCTCGATCGATCCCTGCGCCGTCAAATGGCCGGCATCGAACTGCATCGGCACGCCAGCGGCGGCGAACGTATCGCAACTGCTGGTCGGGCACACCGCGTCATAGACGGAGACGTAGCTCACGCCATGGGCGGTCACCATCTGACGCATTGCCAGGTCGCGCTCGCGAATACCTATGGTGCGACGGTCCTTCATGGTCGGTCGGTCGCGCATGATCTGGTTGGCGAGCAGCCGCGGCAGCGCGCCGTCATATTCGACAATCGGCCCCAGCACGACGACATCGAGGCCCATCGATTTCAGCGTATCCAGCGTATGTGCCAGTTGCGGGATATCCTCATCCTTCCAGGAGGCGGCGAGCAGGATCTTGTCGACCTTGTGATCATGCAGGAATTGCCCGAACACATAATGCATCAGCCGCGGACAGGCGCGGCTGATGAGTGAATCCGCCGCCGGAATCGCCGGACGGCAGGTGCTCGCGGTGGCCTGCAGGACGTTGATTTCCGGCATCGCCGAGGACAGTCCAAGCCACAGATGGGCCGCATGGCTGTCGCCGACCAGAAGATAATTGGGCCGCGCCGGGTCGAGCCGAAGGCAGGTCTCGGCATCGAATTGTTGCCGGTTGGCGCCGAGGTAGCATTGACCGGTCCGGAACGCCGCGGTCGGATCGTAGCCGAGATAGGCCGCGATCGATACGACCCGGTCAGGAAAGCGATATGGCGCGCCGCCACCGGCAATCAGCGCAGCGCCGATCGCGAACACCGATGCCATCGCCGCGGCGGAAGCCACGAGAACCCTGCGCGTAGGCGCCTCGCTGGATCGGAACGGCCGTTCGATGAACCGCCACGACAGATAGGCAATCCCGATCAGTCCGATCAGCAGGATCAGCCGGGTGACCACGTCGGACGCTTCCGGGAAAAACGCAGCGTCGGTGCGCTGGAACACGATCGCCGGCCAGTGCCAGAGATAGAGCGAATAGGAGATCAGGCCGATCATGACGATCGGCGGCCATGACAGCCATCGGCCGACCAGGGACGGGCCGTGTTCGCTGGAGGCGATCACCAGCACGGCGCCGGCGCACGCCAGCGACGTCATGGCCAGCAGCGGATAGGCCGACGAGCCGAACACCAGCAGCGCCAGCAGCAACAATAGCCCGGCGATGCCGCATAGCTCCCGCCACACGATGTTGCGGGGCGCCGGCAGGATGTGCATCGACAGCAGCGCGCCAAAGCCGAGCTCCCACGCCCGGAACGGCGTGAGATAAAACGCAAACGTGGCATTGCGCAGGCTCATTGCCAGCGCGGCGAGCAATGATAGAGCCATCGCGGCCGCGAAAACCGCCCGCATTCGTTTCGGGAAGAAGCGCCAGGCCAGCAACATGAACAGCGGCATCAGCACGTAGAACTGTTCCTCGACGCTCAGGGACCAGGTATGCAGCAGTGGCTTGGTTTCGGCGGGCGCGTCGAAATAGCCCGCGGTGGCCGCGAAATAGAAATTGGACACCGAGCCGACCGCGCTGGCCAGGCTGCTGCTGTATTCCGTGAGTTCGACCGGCAGGCTGTAGAGGTAGGCGAGCAGCGTCGTCGCCAGTAACATCGCGATCAAAGCGGGCAGGATGCGAAGCGCCCGGCGCCGATAGAAATTGCCAATGGAAAAGTGGCCGGCGCGGATTTCGCGGTCGATCAGGCCGCAGATCAGGTAGCCGGAAATAACGAAGAACACGTCGACGCCGAGATAACCGCCGCTGACCCCGGGCATGCGCAGATGGAACATGACCACCGGGATGACCGCGAGCGCCCGCAGGCCATCGATATCGGGTCGATACTTCATCGGAGCACCATTGAACCTGTGCGGAAAATGCTGGAGGGCGGGTCGAGCGCTTGCCCCGAATCAGAACAGGTCGCGCACCCCGGCTGTTTCGAAATGAGTAGCGCGAGCCAGTTGGCTAAGCGAGACTTCAGCTTTCGTTGAAATTCTTGCATCGCGGGCCCTGAATCTCGCTGTGACGTCTCGAATGACAAGGACTTCTCCGGGTCACAGCAAGATCCGGTCCAGCCGGGCGGCCGCCATGCCAGGCATTGCCTGAAGGCCGCCGCCACGGCTGGCCTTGATGTTTTCGAGCGGACTGCTATCGGCTTATGGCTTGCGTGCCTCAGCCCGAAGAAAGACGCCCGTGATTCCCTGGAAGCTCCTCGACACTACCGACGTGCCCGGCGGCGGCGTGCAATTGCGGCTGATGCAGCGCGGCGGCGAATTTACCATCAAGCTCGGCCAGAACGAACTGATGAGCAGCCGGCTGTTCGGCTCCGAAGAGGCGCTGGCGACGCTGACCTGCTTTCGCCTCAAGGCGCTGCCGGCGCCGCGGCTGCTGATCGGGGGGCTCGGCATGGGATTTACGCTGCGCGCCGCGCTCAAGGTGCTGGGTGCGCAGGCGAAGATCACCGTGGTCGAGCTGGTGCCCGCGATCATCGCCTGGGCGCGCGGGCCGATGGCCGAATTGTCCGGCGAGAGCCTGACGGATCCCCGGGTCGAGATCCGCGAAGCCGACGTGATACAGGCGATCGGCGCGGCGCGCGATCACTATGACGCGATCCTGCTCGACGTCGATAATGGTCCGGAGGGCCTGACGCGCAAATCCAATGACGCGCTGTACGATCTCAAGGGCCTGCAGGCGGCGCGCGATGCGCTCCGCCCTGGCGGCATCCTCGCGGTATGGTCGTCCTTCCCCAATGATAAATTCACCAAGCGTCTGGCGAAGGCCGGCTTCGCGGCCGAGGAGATCAAGATCCGCGCCACCGGCACCCGCGGTGGCGCCCGCCACGTGATCTGGCTGGCCACCCGTCCGGTAGGTTAGCCGCGAATTCAGGTGGCTACGCAAAAACCCGCCGATGCGATCGGCGGGTTGCGTGTCGGAATGTATCTGCGGACCTGCTTAATATTGCTGCGTTCGCCGGCCGCGGCTGCGCGGTTCGGCGTAAGGCCGCGGGTCGAAGGCGATTTGTGGATTGACGATGCAACTCACGCCGCGCCCGGAAGCGGTTGCCTGGCAAGCATTGTAGGTCGGATACGAACAGTCGGTGCCGAACTGCTGCGACTGGATGCAGTAGGGGTAGGTCGGCGCGGCGGACGCCGGGCTCACGGCGGCGGCGGATAAAGTGCCGGCGGCCGTAATGGCCATCATCAGGTTACGCATCTTGAATCTCCTCGCGGCTGCTGCTGTCAGTTATGGCGGACCAACCGCGCGAGCGGCCAAACGTTCCTGGCTGCGGTCATCCCTGCCTTGCAAAGCCTTGTATCACGTCATTGACCGAATTGAGACGCGCAAACGCCGCATCGGTCATTCCACCTTCAGCCCGGCTTCCTTGACGACCTTGGCCCATTTCTCGGTTTCCGCGGCCATCATCTTGCCGAACGCCTCGGGCGTGTCGATCAGCGGATCGCCGCCCAGTTCGACCAGCCTGGCCCTGATTGCCGGCTCGGCCATCACGGCGTTGACCTCCGCATTCAGCCTGGCAATGATTTCCGGGGGCGTCTTGCGCGGCGCGCCCATGCCGAACAGCGCGCTGGCCTCATAGCCGGGCACGGTGTCGGACACGGTCGGGGTGTCCGGCAATTGCGGCGACCGCTTCAGGGTGGTCACCGCGATGGCGCGCAGACTGCCGCTGCGGATCTGCGGGATGATCGACGGCATGTTGTCGAAGATCACCTGAACCTGGCCGCCCAGCATGTCGGTGATCGCCGGCGCCGCGCCGCGATAGGGAATGTGCTGCATTTTGGCGCCGGTCATCGCCATGAACATCTCGCCGGACAGATGCAGCGAGGTGCCGTTGCCGGACGACGCCATGTTCACCTTGCCGGGATTGGCCTTCACATAGTCAATGAATTCACTCACCGTTTTCGCCGGTACGTCCTTGGAGACCGTCATCACGTTGGGCACGCGGTTGAACGCCGCGACCGGCGCAATATCGCGCAAGAAGTCGAAACTCAGTTTGGCGTAGAGCGACGCGTTGATGAAATTGGCCGGATTGACCAGCAGCACGGTGTAGCCGTCAGGCTCGGCATTCACCACGGCCTCGGTACCGATGTTGTTGCCGGCGCCGGGCTTGTTCTCCACCACGAATTGCTGGCCGAGCCGCTCCGACAGGCGCTGGCCAATCACGCGAGCCAGAATGTCGGTGGCGCCACCGGCGGGATATCCCACCACGAAGCGTACCGGCCGCGTCGGATAGTCCAGCGCGGCGGCGCTGCCGATCACGGCGAACGCGGAAAAACCCAGCGCGATAAGTCCAATCGCGGCGCGACGTGAAGCCATAAGTTCTCTCCCGGCTGCCGCGGCTTGTTGCGCGGTCAGCTTGACTCGAATTGACGACACCGCGTTGTATCAAACAATTCAACTATCGGCCAGTGCGACGCCCGCGCGGTCGCCAGCAGGAACCACGCATGTCCGTCACCGTCACCGCGCTCGATCATCTGGTTCTCAACGTCGCCGACGTCGCGCGTTCCGCCGCCTGGTATGCGAAAGTGCTTGGCATGGAAATCCGGATATTCGATCCCGGCCATGGCAAGATCCCGCGAACCTCGGTGATTTTCGGCACTCAGAAGATCAACCTGCGGCCGATCGGCGCCGACAAGGTCGAATAGTTCACCGCCGATCACGAGCGCGCGGGCAGCGACGATTTGTGCTTTCTCACCGCGGCCTTGCCTACGGAGGTCGTCGCGCATCTCGGGGCCTGCGGCGTTGCGGTCGAGGAGGGACCGGTTACCCGGCAGGGCGCCCGCGGGACGTTGCGTTCGGTCTATTGCCGCGATCCCGACGGCAGCCTGATCGAAATTTCGTCCTACGAAATGGGCTGAGGCATATTCGGGCGCGCGTTTGCGCAGGCTGGCAAGCGCTGGCACAACGGGGCTCTCAGCAAACGGAGGCCGTCGCCGCGCAACAGCGGATGTTCCGGCGGACTTCCATCGGGAGGATCGATGTCGAATTCAGCGATGCCGCAAGGCGTGGTCAGTCCGTTCGACGGCATGGATGTGCCCTGGCTGTTGCGGATGCGCGCCGAAACCCGCCGCGATCATCCTTTCCTGATCTGGGCGCCGTTCGACGCGCCGGCGCGACACTGGACCTATGGCGAATTCCACGACCGCGTCGGCGCGCTCGCCGCGGGCCTGGTCGGTCGCGGCATCAAGCCGGGCGACTATGTTCTGATCCATCTCGACAATTGCATCGAGGCGATGCTGACCTGGTTTGCCTGCGCCGAACTCGGCGCCATAGCGGTCACTACCAACACCCGCTCCGCCGCCGCCGAGCTGGAATATTTCGCCAGACACTGCGGCGCCGTCGCCGCGGTTACCCAGCCAGCCTATGCCGAACTAGTCGCCGCCAATTGCAAGGCGCTGCGCTGGATCGCTGTAACGTCGCACGACGCCGGCGCGGAGCCGGCCTCCGGTCATCGCGTCGAAAAAGCCGAACGTTTCGAAGCGCTGTTCGCCGACAGCGCGGACCGGCCGCGCCGCGCCACCGATCCCATGGCTCACTGCAGCGTCCAGTACACCTCCGGCACCACATCGCGGCCGAAAGCGGTGCTGTGGACCCATGCCAATGCGCTGTGGGGCGGCAAGGTAAATGCCGTGCATCAGGACCTGCGCGCCGCCGACGTGCACATGGCCTACCTTCCATTGTATCATACCAATGCCCTGGCCTATTCGGTGCTGTCGACACTGTGGGTCGGCGGCAGCTGCGTGATCCAGCCGCGATTTTCGGCGCGGCGATTCTGGAACGTGGCGTCGGAGCATCGCGCCACCTGGAATTCCACCATCGGCTTCTGCATGAAGGCGCTGCTCGAGCATGAAATTCCGAAGCAGCACAGCTTCCGGCTCTGGGGCACCGCGTTCTGCGAGCCACCAGCCTTCGCCGCTTTCGGCGTCAGGATCATCGGCTGGTGGGGCATGACCGAGACCATCAGCCATGGCATCATCGGTGAGGTCGACCAGCCCAACACGCCGATGTCGATCGGCCGTGCCGCCACTGAATACAGAATTTGTGTCACCGATGATGACGGCAGGCCGACCCAGCCTGGCGGTACCGGCAATCTGTCGATTCTCGGGGTGCCCGGCCTGTCGCTGTTCAAGGAATACCTGCATAATGCGGAGGCCACCCGCGAAAGCTTTGATGAGCACGGCTATTTCATCACCGGCGATCGGGTTACCTTGCTCGACGGCGGCTTCATCAAGTTCGGCGATCGCGTCAAGGATATGCTGCGGGTCGGCGGCGAGAACGTCGCGGCGTCCGAGATCGAGCAGGTGGTGATCGCGGTGCCCGGCGTGCGCGAGGCCGCGGTAGTCGGCATGAAACATCCGATGCTCGACGAAGTCCCGGTGGTCTTCATCATTCCGCATGCCGGCGTGGCGCGGGCGCCGGCGGCGCTGCACGACGACGTCATGGCGGCCTGCCGCGACGCGCTGGCGAGTTTCAAGGTACCGCGCGAAATCCGCTTCGTCGACGAGATGCCGCGCTCGACGCTGGAGAAGGTCGCGAAGGCGGAATTGCGCAAGCTGCTGGGGTGAGGCCGCGCCGCAATACGACGGCGGCAAGAGCTGCGCGGGGCGTTAGTGGGCGTCATCCCACAAGATGCCGCTGTTTGCAGGTCCGCGCCGGACCAGCGCCGCATCACCCATCG
>NZ_JANXTC010000230.1:0-11618 GCF_025356345.1 Tardiphaga sp. | reverse complement strand
CCAACCCAATCGTACCCACCGACCGCAGCGCTAAGCCTCGATCGATCTGGAGATAAACATGGCCAAAGAAGAGCTGATCCAGTTCGAAGGACTGGTGACTGAAATCCTTCCGGATGCGCGCTACCGCGTGCAGCTGGACGCGGGACATGAAATCGTTGCCTACACCGCGGGCAAGATGAAAAAGAACCGCATCAAAACCCTGGCAGGCGATCGCGTGACGATCGAGATGTCGCCCTACGATCTCGAAAAGGGCCGGCTGATCTTCCGTCATAAGGACGAACGCCCCGGCGGCGGCCCCCCACGTGGCGCCCCGCCGCGCGGCCAGTTCCGTCGCCGCTGACACGCGACGACCGGCTTGCACCGCACAACGATTGAACCGCGCGCGACATGCAAGTTGCGCGCGGCGGCGAAGCTGTAGACTACTGTTCGTGCACTATCAAAAAAACGTGCGCGTCAGGATTGTCTTAGATACCGGCTTCGCTTAACATGAGCTAATCGATTTTCGGCCGGACGACATTATCTATCCCCCGGTACAGCCGGTCTAGACTGACGACCCTTCCAAAAATTCGATATCACCAGCCCGTATGAACGCGGGCTACTACTATATTATTGAGAAGGGACTACCCCCGTGAGCATGGGAACTGTGAAGTGGTTTAACGCGACCAAGGGCTTCGGCTTCATTCAGCCGGATGACGGCGGCAATGACGTGTTCGTGCACATCAGCGCCGTCGAGCGTGCCGGCCTTGGCACCCTGCGTGAAGGCCAGAAGATCAGCTACGAAATCGTTGCCGATCGTCGCTCTGGCAAGTCTTCGGCCGACAATCTCCGCGCCGCCGGCTAAACGGAATTCTGTCGGCACAAGCTGACGGGTTTCATCGACCGCAATACGAAAGGCCGCGCTTCCGAGCGCGGCCTTTTTGTCATCGGAGCCCCCAGCGGACCGGACCGGTTTAGGGCGTAAACGGTGACGGATTGAACCGAGCCGCGCTTGATCCGGACGCGATGCCGCCCAAAGCGCAGTTTCGCAGGGCCGGTTCATCGCCACCGCCAGCGCTTGGTAGGGCCCGCTCCGCGGAGCACCACGCCCAAGGCGGCGTGATGCATCGCGTCGGGGACACGGTTCAACGATTCCCAATCAGGCTCTAGCTGATCTGGGCAGTGCAGGCGGTCGCAGGCGAATAGATCACGCAGGTCGACAACCTCGGGCGGGTATAGGTCGTCTCGATGAGGGTGACACCCGCCTTTGGCATCACATAGCCGATCACCGGCGTGTACACATACTTCACCTCGGACAGGATTAGATACTGGTTGGGCAGCACGACGTTGGAAGAGTCGCGACCAATCAGGCCGGTCGGCACGGTGACAGAAGAGCCATAGCCTCGCAGCGCACCACCCTTGCTCCATTGCACCTTGCCGAGACCCGACGCGGGATCAATGTAGACTTGGCTGATCGTGGCGGTCAGCGGCGCGGTCGCATAGGGCGTCAGCATCGCATTGCCGATGATGAAAAAATTGGCGATGTCGGTATCGGTCACCGACATATATCGCGATGGCAGGTCAGACAGCGACTGCGCGATCATCGTCACTTTGCGATCGATGCCAAGACCGGATGATACGTCGATCATGCCGAAAAACATCAGCATCATCAGCGGCACGATCATCGCAAACTCGACCGCGGCGATACCGCGATCGTCGCGTTGCCACCGCGCGAGCACAAGCCGAAGGCGAACCGGGAATCTAGAGATGCTGCGCATAATCCTGTTTCTCACTGCGGACGAATCGCTGTAGCCGCCGCCAGCAACCGCTTGCTGTTGATGGTGCCGCGCTGGACATCGGCGATGTTGTAGCCGAGCCCGGTCACGAACAACGGCCACTGATAAAATGCGCGGACGACAACCGTGCTGCTGACATCGCCCGCCGACGGTAACTGCACAACGCAACTATAGGTGCCCGAGGAATCCACCACGCTGGGAAGTACCACGGCCGCGCCAGCGGCGAAGGTCCGGACGTCGAGGCAAAGCTTGGTCGGACTACAGTCCATCAGCGTATTGACGCTGCTGCAAAGGTCAGCGTTCAGACTCGTTTGCGTGACCGTCTGGCTGGTATAAAATTGGCGGGCGCCATTCTGCACGCCGGTCTCCAGCACCTGCCCGGCAAAGAAGACCATTCCGGTTTCGATAATCGCGAAGATGAGCGCGAAGAAGACCGGTGCAATCAGCGCGAATTCAACAGCCGCCGATCCCTTGCGATTACGCCGAAACAGCCGGACGGTGGTTCCGTTGATGGATGGTATCGACATCAGCAGCCTCTTGCAGGCAGGGAATTAACTACCGCAAATCTACGCCAAACAGGTTGTCGAAGTGTTTCGGTAATTAGGTACGAATTGGTTCGCCAGCTTAAACCCGCTCTAACCATGATGGTTATCGCAACCCGTGATTGGCGCGCGAAAACCGTCTAATGGCTCAATTATTGGCCTTGCCCGCGGCGCCCGAGGCCTGACCACTGAGCGAGCCCGCCTGGCCCATGGTCGCCGAGAAGAATGCGTCGCTATCGCCCAGCGTCACGCGGCGCTGGCAGACTGGCGAGCAACTGTAGGATTCCCGATCAACGCCGCGATAGATGGTGACCACCTTGTCAATGGGGCCCTCCACCTGGATGATGCGGTCCATCAAAATAGCGCCGCCGCGGTCCATCGCGATCACGTTAGTGGCGCCGTACCCCTTGCCGGTGACGATCACGATCCCCCCGGGCTGCAGCGTTACATCCGCGATCAGGGGATTACCGACCACGATAGTCGCGATCCGCTCCGGAAATTTGACGAGCTTGGCCTGGTCGACATTGACGGCGATCAAGTCGTCCATGGGCGCGGAATATCCCGACGCAGGACAGAGTAGGACCACGGCTGCGAACGAGCGGGCCAAAAACGAAACGCGCACGCGGGTGCGCCGAAACTGAAGCGACATGATGTACTCCGGGACGATACAAGCCGACAAAAGCAGATACGCAGCGGTGCCGGCGCCCGACGTGGCAAATATGGGATTAATTGATGAAGGAACTGGAAACGGGCGCTAGATCAGTAGTGTCATGTACCACTATCGTCACATCCATAATGGTGTTCCGGAAGCGGTGCATCGCACCTCCGCGAGGAGGCGTAGCGCACCGCGGAGCCGGGACCTGAAAATCTCCGGTCTTTGACAAGGTCCCCGCTCCGCGGAGCGGCACGAGCCGCGTGAAGCTCCGCTTTGCCAGGCCGCACCACGTCCGGGCAAAATCATATTCGTCTCACCCCTGACGGATCAGACTCTATTGCTTGAACGGATAGGCCAGCTGCCCGCTGAATTCAGTCGGCAATGGCTCGCCGTCGACGCCGTAATGATCCGGCAGCTCGCCGGCTGGCATCCGGAACGTCCCGAACAGAATGTCCCAGACCGGAAAGGTGCCAGCGAAGTTGGTGTTGCCGCCGCGCTCCTGCGAGGTGTGGTGCCAGCGATGGAATACGGGGGTCGCCAGCACATAGCGCAACGGGCCAAGCGTCCAGTTCAGGTTGGCGTGTACGAAGGCCGAGTGGAAGGTGGTGAAGGGACCAACCCACAGCATGATGTTCGGGGAGACGCCGGCCATTAGCAGCACCACGTCAACCGCCACCGTGCCGAGGAACAGATTGACCGGATGAAAGCGGGCCGCGGAGATCCACTCTATCTCTTCTGAGGAATGATGGATGGCGTGATATTTCCAGAAGCCACCGCCATGAAACATGCGATGTAGCCAATACAGCATGAAGTCGGATGCGACCAGGAAGAAGACCGCCTGCGCCCACAACGGCATTTCCGAAAGCGGACCGTGACCATTGTCGTAAAATGCGATCAGTTCATCGGCGCCGTGAATGTTGAAGACGAGCGCCGCGCCGAGCACCAGAAGCCCGATCCGGACCACGCGGGTGACCAGCGGTACGAAGAACCAGTAGCAGATGTCGGTGACGAGCTCGGCCTTGCGCCACCACGGCTTACCAGGATTGCATGACCAGAAATAGGACAGCACTGAGAATATCAGCGCCAGCACCAACGTGATCGGAACCACCTTGGCGATGGTTTGACCAAACATATCAAGAATTTCCATCGGCAAATTATTCATGACAGCCTCATATCTCAAAGATGCCAGCGTTACCGCCTCACACTTAAGGACCGATGAATTGCATGTTTGGAATATGTCGCCGACGGTCACATCGCCGTCAACGGCGCTCTTAAGTAGATGTTTACCGTGCTCGAAAGAGCGAAAACTGCATACGAGTTTATGCAATCGAATTAACCGCGCTGCAATTGTCGCACCCTACGTTGATGCCATGGTCACGGTGCTGAGAACGCCGGTGAGACCAGAGCTAGTTTCGACAGCCACGCGTTGGAGTTTATATTATGAAGAATCTTGTTTCCCGCTTTGTCAAAGACGAGTCCGGCGCTACCGCGATTGAATACGGCCTCATCGCCGCCGGTATCTCGCTCGCTATCATCGCTGCGGTTAACGGCCTCGGCACCACGCTGAACAGCAAGTTCGGTCAGATCAACACCTCGCTGAAGTAAGCGATTGTTTCTCTGCATAAGGGGCTCCGGTCATGCCGGGGCCCTTTTTTGTTTCCGGCCCGCGATCACATCACGGGGCAGTTGTCATTTCCGCAAGGCACGTGACTATGAGTGACCTTTCCGCCGGGCGTAGCGCCGCGCGAAAACCGCCGGTCAACGGTATTACCGGCAGCGAACCCGCCGGGGTCGTCTGCGCCGCCCTGCTGCTGGCACTGGCGCTGCTGATTTTCCGGATATGTGCCAGCCTGTGAAGAATACGCCGTTTTCCGAATATTCATTTCTTCCGACTAGTTTTGGCGTCGTCGCCGCAACGGGCCTGTAAAGCCAATGATCCTCGACATCGTTCGCCTGCTGCTTTTTCCAGCGCTGATGGCTTTCGCGGCCGCAAGCGACTTGTTCACGATGACTATTTCCAACCGTGTTTCGCTGTTGCTGATCGCGGGCTTTGCCGTGCTGGCGCTGTTCAGCGGCATGGGACTTCATGACTTCATGACCCATGCCGGGGCCGGCCTCGCCGTGCTCACGGTCGCGTTCGCCTGTTTTGCATTTGGATGGGTGGGCGGCGGAGATGCCAAGGTCGCGGCGGCCGCCGGCCTGTGGTTCGGTTTCGGACATTTGCTCGATTACCTCATCTATGCCTCGCTGTTCGGCGGCGCGCTAACGCTGCTGTTGCTGCAATTCAGGCAGTGGCCGCTGCCTTACGCGCTGGTTGGACAGACCTGGCTGCTGCGTTTGCATCACAAGGAAACCGGAATTCCATATGGCATCGCGCTCGCGCTCGGCGCGCTCGTCGTTTATCCGGAAACCGACTGGATCAAGGCTGTCGATCTCGCGCGCTTCGCGCTGCCCTGACGCCTGATCACCGCATTAAGGTGATTTAGATACCGCTCATTAACCATGCTTTGACGAATAGCTGTTCAACTCCCGTTACAGCGGCGGCAACGTCGCAGCGTAATGTGGAAAGTGAAGCGTATGAACACCGCACGCATTGTGGTCCTCGCCATCGCAGTCGGCGCCGGCGGCGTCGCGCTGTATCTGGCCAGCAGCTCGGACCAGGGCCCGCCGCCTGCGGCGCCTATCGTGCAGCTCCCGACGATGGAAGTTCTGGTCGCCAAGGCCGATATCGCGCTGGGGCAATCGCTTGCCGCGGGCGATGTACAGTGGCAGTCGTGGCCCGTGTCGGCGGCGAGCGCCAATGTCATCCGCCGCAGCGAGCGTCCCGAAGCGGCCACCCAGATCGCGGGCTCAATCGCCCGCTCGCCCTTCATCGCCGGCGAGCCAATTCGCGAGCCAAAACTGGTTCGCACCAATGGCTCAGGCTTCATGGCGGCGGTGCTGCCGGCAGGTATGCGCGCGGTCTCGACCGAAATTTCACCTGAAACCGGCGCAGGCGGATTTATTCTGCCCAACGACCGCGTCGATGTCATTCTGTCCAAGCGCGAAAAAAGCACCGACCGCGGCGGCGGCACCGACGTCGTCAATTCCGAAGTGATTTTGAGCAATATCCGCGTGCTGGCGATCGACCAGGCCCCGAAGGAAAAAGACGGTCAGAACACCGTCATCGGCAAGACCGCGACGCTCGAGCTCAAGCCCGAGCAGGCCGAGATGCTGGCGCGGTCGCGACAGACCGGCACACTCTCGCTGGCGTTGCGCGCGCTGGTCGACGCCAACGCGCCGGAAATTCAGAGCGAAGACCGCAACGCCAAGCGCGACAGCATCAACGTGGTTCGCTACGGCGTGCCGACGACGACAACGACGCAGAAGTGACCATGAGGACGCAGGCAATGAGGCGCATGACTAGCAGCGGATCGATGCGGACCTTCCTGGTCCGCGCGCTGTCATTTACGGCGGTCGCCGCATTGACCATCAACCCAGCGTTGACGCCGGTGCTGGCGGCGGACCGCGCCATGGCGCCGGTGTCCGCCGATGGCCAGATGGGCGCGCGCTTCCTCGCCCTCGGCATCGGCAAGTCGATCGTCATCGACCTGCCGCGCGACATCAAGGATGTGCTGGTCGCCGACCCGAAGATCGCCAATGCGGTGGTACGTTCGGCGCAGCGCGCCTACATCATCGGCGCCACCGTCGGCCAAACCAACATCGTGTTCTTCGACGCCAATGGCCAGCAGATCGCGGCCTACGACATCGCGGTGACCCGTGACCTTAACGGTGCCCGGGCGATCCTGAAGCAGACCCTGCCCAATGCCGACATTCGCATCGAGGGCGTCGGCGATGCCATCATGCTGTCCGGTTCGGTGGCGAGTCCGATCGAGGCGCAACAGGCCGGTGATATTGCCACGCGGCTGGCCGGTGGTCCCGACAAGGTTATCAATACCATCTCGGTGCGCGGTCGCGATCAGGTGCTGCTCAAGGTCACCGTCGCCGAAGTATCGCGCAGCATCGTCAAGCAGCTCGGCATCGATCTCAGTGCCAGCATGACCTACGGCACCTCGGTGGTGAAATTCAACAACACTAACCCTTTCGGGGCTTTGGGCCGTCCGCTTACCGATAGCAGCACCGTTGGCACGTTCGGCGGCGGCTCGATTCCGTCGGTGACGGCGACGCTGCGCGCCATGGAAGGCGCCGGCATCGTGCGAACGCTGGCCGAGCCGAACCTGACGGCCATCTCGGGGGAATCGGCGACGTTTCTCGCCGGCGGCGAATTTCCGATCCCGACGGGTGTGACCTGTCAGACCACCGCGGCCGGCTCCGTCGGACAGTGCGCGCCATCGATTTCGTTCAAGAAATTCGGCATCTCGCTGAACTTTACGCCGGTCGTCCTCACCGAAGGCCGCATCAGCCTGAAGGTGATGACGGAAGTTTCGGAAATCTCCACCGACAATTCGATCAGCATCAGCGGAATTTCGGTTCCTTCGGTCAAGGTCCGGCGCGCCGATACCACGCTGGAAATCCCATCCGGCGGCGCCATGGCGATGGCCGGCCTGATCCAGGAACAGACCAAGCTGTCCGTCAACGGCCTGCCGGGACTTTCCCAGCTGCCGGTGCTCGGCACGCTGTTTCGCAGTCGCGATTATGTCAACAATCAGACCGAACTGATGGTGATCGTGACGCCGTTCATTGTCCGGGCCGTTGCCGAGAAGGATCTGTCGCGCCCGGATGACGGCTTTGCCGCCGCCTCCGATCCGCAGGCCGACCTGCTGGGCAGCATCAACCGGATCTACGGCGCTCCGAACCGCCCCGCACCAAGCAACAATTACCGCGGCACCTACGGCTTCATTACGGACTGATGCGGGACAAGGATCGAACCATGACCAATCATTCACCCGCTCACCCGATACGAAGCCTGCGCCTCGCGTTGGCGCTTGCCGGTATTACGCTGGCGCTCGGCGCCTGTACCCACTCCAATCGCGAAGCGGTGACCGCCAGCATTCCCGACGATTACCGTCTCCGCCATCCGATCGTGATCCAGGAGTCGAGCCGGACCACCGAGATCTTCGTCGGCTCGTCGCGCGGCGGCCTCACCGCCACCCAGCGCGCCGACGTCGCCGGCCTCGGCCAGACCTGGCTGCGCGACGGTACCGGCAGCATCATCGCCGAGGTCCCGGTCAATACGCCGAACGCCCACGCGGCCGCCGACTCGCTGCGCGAAGTCCAGTCGATCCTCGCCGCGCTGGGCGTTCCGCCACGCGGTGTCGTCGTCCGTCAATATCGGCCCGAGGATCCCCGCCTGTTCGCTACCATCCGGCTAAAATATCCGCGCATTGTCGCCGATGCCGGTCCGTGCGGCACCTGGCCGGATGATCTTGGACCATCGATCAAGAACAAGGGCTACGTCGACAACAAGCCGTACTGGAATTTCGGCTGCGCCAACCAGCACAACCTGGCCGCGATGATCGACAATCCATCGGATCTGGTGCAGCCGCGGCCGGAGACGCCAGCCTATACGGCGCGACGCAACGCCGCGTTCGAGAAGTATCGCAAGGGTACCACAACCGCCACGACCTATCCGGAAGCCGACAAGGCTAAACTCAGTGATGTAGGCAAATGATCAGTTACGCGCGTCAGACGGCAGAAGATCCAGCCGCCACGGCCTCGTCAGCCACGGATGAACATATCGCACCGGCGCCCCGTGTATCGGTGCAGGCCTTTTGCGAATCCGTGGAAACGGCGGCGGCCGTGCAGTCAGCGGCCGAGGATCGCCGGCTCGACAAGGCTCATATCAAGGTGCAGATGGGCGGCATGGCAGCCGCTACCGAAGCCTATCGCTCGGCGCCGACGCCAAACGTCATCATTCTGGAAACCGAACCGCGTACCGACATTCTTGCCGGTCTCGACCAACTCGCCACGGTGTGCGACGCCGGCACCCGCGTCGTGGTGATCGGCAAGGTCAACGACGTCACGCTGTACCGCGAATTGGTGCGGCGCGGCGTCAGCGACTATGTGATCGCGCCCGTCTCCACCATCGACGTGGTACGCTCGATCTGCGGATTGTTCTCCGCGCCGGAAGCCAAGGCGGTCGGCCGCATCATCGCCGTGGTGGGTGCCAAGGGCGGCGTCGGCGCCTCGACGATCGCTCATAACGTTGCCTGGGCGATCGCCCGCGACCTCGCGCTGGACTCGGTGGTCGCCGACCTCGATCTCGCCTTCGGTACCGCGGGCCTGGATTACAACCAGGATCCCCCGCAGGGCATCGCCGACGCGGTGTTCTCGCCGGACCGCGTCGACACCGCCTTCATCGACCGGTTGCTGTCGAAATGCACCGACCACCTCAGCCTGCTGGCCGCGCCGGCGACGCTGGAACGGGTCTATGATTTTGGCGCGGAAGCGTTCGATTCGATCTTCGACACGCTGCGCGCGACCATGCCGTGCATCGTGCTCGACGTTCCGCACCAATGGTCGGGCTGGACCAGGCGGGCACTGATCGGCGCCGACGACATTCTGATCGTGGCGGCGCCTGACCTTGCCAATCTGCGCAACACCAAGAACATGTACGACCTGATCAAGGCGGCGCGACCGAACGATCGCGCGCCGTTGTATTGCCTCAACCAGGTGGGCGTGCCGAAACGGCCGGAGATCAGTTCGAGCGAATTCGCCAAGGCGATCGAATGCCCGCCGCTGGCGTCGATTCCGTTCGATCCGCAGATGTTCGGCTCCGCTGCCAACAACGGTCAGATGATCGCGGAAATCAACGCCAACCATCGCACCACGGAGATCTTCCTGCAGATCGCACAACGGCTGACAGGCCGCGGCGAAACCAAGAAGCCAAAGGCCTCCTTCCTGTCGCCATTTCTCGAGAAGCTGCGGTCCAAGTAAGACACCGCAGGGAGTAACGTCGTGTTCGGTAAGCGTAGCGGAGCAGATATTGAGATGCGGGCCACCATGCCCGCCAACGGGCCGGAACCATCTTCCGGCACGACGCTTTCGAGCGCTGCCCCGACGGTATCGTCGCCGCCGCTGGCCCCCGCCAAGTCGGCGGCGCCGGCACCGACGGCCGCCGAACGGCGCTCGGACACCTATTACCAGGTCAAGGCGACGATCTTCGGCGCGTTGATCGAGGCCATCGATCTGACGCAGCTCGCCAAGCTCGACGGCGAATCCGCGCGCGAGGAAATCCGCGACATCGTCAATGAGATCATCGCGATCAAGAACATCGTGATGTCGATTGCCGAGCAGGAAGAACTGCTCGACGATATCTGCAACGACGTGCTCGGCTACGGCCCGCTGGAGCCGTTGCTGTCGCGCGACGACATCTCCGATATCATGGTCAACGGCGCCGGCACGGTGTTCATCGAAGTCGCGGGCCGGATCCAGAAGACCGGAATTCGCTTCCGTGACAACCAGCAACTGCTGAACATCTGCCAGCGCATCGTCAGCCAGGTCGGCCGCCGCGTCGATGAATCCTCTCCGATCTGCGACGCCCGCCTCGCCGACGGCTCACGCGTCAACGCCATCGTGCCACCGCTGGCGATCGACGGCCCGGCGCTGACCATTCGAAAATTCAAGAAGGACAAGCTGACGCTCGACCAACTGATCAAGTTTGGCGCGATTTCGCCGGAAGGCGCCACCATCCTGCAGATCATCGGCCGCTGCCGCGCCAACGTCCTGATCTCCGGCGGTACCGGCTCTGGCAAGACCACGCTGCTGAACTGTCTGACGCAATACATCGACGACGACGAGCGTATTATCACCTGCGAAGACGCCGCTGAACTGCAACTTCAGCAGCCCCATGTGGTGCGGCTGGAAACCCGGCCACCCAACATCGAGGGCGAAGGCCAGGTGACGATGCGCGAACTGGTGCGCAACTGCCTGCGTATGCGGCCTGAACGCATCATTGTCGGCGAAGTCCGCGGACCCGAAGCCTTCGATCTGTTGCAGGCCATGAACACCGGCCATGACGGCTCGATGGGCACGCTGCACGCCAACAACCCGCGCGAGGCGCTGTCGCGCTGCGAATCCATGATCACGATGGGCGGCTTCTCGCTGCCGTCGCGAACCATCCGTGAAATGATCTGCGCGTCGATCGACGTCGTGGTGCAGGCCGCGCGGCTGCGCGACGGCTCGCGCCGCATCACCCACATCACCGAGGTGATGGGCATGGAAGGCGACACCATCATTACCCAGGATCTGTTCATCTACGACATGGTCGGCGAGGATGCCAACGGCAACATTATCGGTCGGCACCGCTCAACCGGTATCGGCCGGCCGCGGTTCTGGGATCGTGCACGCTATTATGGCGAAGAAAAGCGCCTCGCAGCGGCACTCGATGCCGCCGAAATCGTCGAAGTCAACTGAGGAGCGACCGATGAATATGCAGGCGCTCGCTTTGGCCTTTCTCGCCTTCACCGCCGTCGGCGGGGTGGCCTGGGTCTTTATCTATCCGATGCTTTCCGGCGAACGAAAGGCCGATCAACGTCGCGCTTCGGTCGCGCGCTCCGAACCGGTAGCGCGTCCGACCGACCGGTCGCAACGCTCGCGCCGCGAGCAGGTCGAGAGTTCGTTGAAGGAAGTGGAGGCGCGCCGCCAGAAGGCCAAGAAAGTCGCGCTGGCGATCCGGATTTCGCAGGCCGGGCTGGACTGGAGCGACCA
>NZ_JANXTC010000222.1:0-16365 GCF_025356345.1 Tardiphaga sp. | reverse complement strand
ATCGTAGATCGCAGCGATGAAGACCGCATGCGCCGCGGCCTGGGTGAAATCCGGGGCCAGCCATTCCTCCGGCTTGCGAACATCGATTTCGTGGTCCAGCGGAAACACCACGTCGTCGAACACGACGTCATGGCTGCCGCTGGCGCGCAAGCCCAGATGATCCCAGGTCTCGACGATGCGCGTGCCCGGCAATCCCGCGGGCACCAGAAACAGGCCGACCCGCACGCTGGGCTCATCGGTCTTGGCCCATACCGTGTACCATTTCAGGATCGGCGCGCCGGTCGAATAGATTTTGTGGCCGCTCAGCCTCCAGCCTTGCGCCGTGCGCTTCACCGTCGTCGCCGGCAGGCCGCCGCGCGAGGGCGAGCCGAGATCCGGCTCGACGCGGAGCGCATTGACCAAGGCAAGGCCAGCAGCCGCTTCCCTGCCAAGCTTGTGCGCCAGATCCACCGGCCAGCGCGGGCTGGCGGCGATGACCAGGTGATGGATGTAATGCATCGCCAGCACCAGGCCGGTCGCCGGATCGGCCTTGCCGACAATGCCGACAATGCGCGCCGCATCGCGGACGCCGCGGCCGGCGCCGCCCAGCGCTTTCGGCACCGTCAGGGCCAACAGCCCGGCGTCAGCCAGTTCCTGAAAATTCTCGAATGGAAAACTGCCGGTGCGATCATGCCGCGGCGCGCGCTCGGCGAAACCGGGCGCCAGAAGGCTGGCCTTGTCGAAGATTGTCGAAGCTGCGTCCATCGCGGAAATGCGACCTGTCATTGAAAGGCTTTGAATGGCCATGGCGCGCGTGAACGCGCCGCACATGTTGCCTACAAAAGATGAGGTGCATCAGCGCCACCGTCAATGAAATGGAATTCCGTATCCGGCTATGAACCGACAGATAATCACCCCGAGACCCCGCCCCGGTGGTGAAACCGCGTTTGCCTCCCGAAATCGGGCAACGAACCGCTGCGGGCAACCACTTTTGCAGGCTCTGGCCACGCGTTCCGGATGAATTATTCGGTAGGAACCGGCGAGCTTGCGCGGTAAACTTGGTCCGGTTCGCGACGGACCTGGAGCAGATATGATGGACGTTACCCTCTCGGCGGCGGAACTCAATGACCGCATCGCGGTGCTTCGCGACAATATCCGGCAATTGATCGAACAGGCAGCCGCCGCCTCCGGCGAGCAAAACGAAACGCGTACTGCCGACCGTCTCGAGCAGCAGAACGAAGAACTGGATCGGCTGATCGCACAGCGCGAATCGCTCGCCAAATAATTTTGTGGGCGTGGCAGACTTGTGCTCTGCCCAATGGACGGGCGGAATGCCCGAAACCACGGCTTTCGTCCGCCTTGCCCTCTGCTAGATTCACCGCATGAACATTCAGGCCAAGATCGACATCAGGCACTCGACCTGTCCGCATGACTGCCCGTCCGCCTGCGCCCTCGACATCGAGGTGATCAATGGCGCGACCATCGGTCGGGTGCGCGGATCCAAGCAGCAAAGCTATACGGCCGGCGTGGTCTGCGCCAAGGTCGCGCGCTATGCCGAGCGCATCCACCATCCCGATCGGTTGATGCATCCAATGCGCCGCATTGGGCCAAAGGGCTCGGGGCAGTTCGCGCGCATTTCCTGGGACGAGGCGCTCGACGAAATCGCCGAGAAATTTGACGAAGCCGAACGCGACTTCGGCGCGCAATCGGTGTGGCCCTACTACTATGCGGGCACGATGGGACTGGTGATGCGCGACGGGCTCAACCGCCTCGCCCATGTGAAAAAATATTCGCGCTTCTACAGCACGATCTGCTCGACCATCGCTTGGGCCGGCTACACCGCCGGCACCGGCAAGATTGCCGGCGTCGATCCGCGCGAGATGGCGAAATCCGATCTGATCGTGGTCTGGGGTACCAATCCGGTCAATACCCAGGTCAATGTGATGACCCATGTGGCCCGCGCCCGCAAAGAACGCGGCGCGAAACTCGCGGTCGTCGACATCTACGACAACGACACCATGAAGCAGGCCGACATCAAGATCCTGCTGCGGCCGGGCACCGATGGCGCCTTTGCCGCCGGCGTCATGCATGTGCTGTTTCGCGACGGCTTCGCCGATCTCGAGTATCTTGCAAAGTACACCGACGCCTCGCCCGAACTGGAAGCTCATCTCGCCAGTCGCACGCCGGAATGGGCGTCCGCGATCTGTGGCGTGCCGGTAGCGGAGATCGAGGCGTTTGCAAAACTGGTCGGAGAAACGCCGCGCTCGTTCTTCCGGCTTGGCTATGGTTTTACCCGCAGCCGCAACGGCGCCACGCAGATGCACGCTGCGTTGTGCATTCCCGCGGTGACCGGCGCCTGGCAGGTTGAAGGCGGCGGCGCGTTCTACAACAACGCCGCGCTGTGGAAGTTCGACAAGACGCTCATTGAGGGCCTCGACGTCATTGATCCCGCCACGCGTCGGCTCGATCAATCAAAGATCGGCCGGGTGCTGACCGGCGATGCCGAGGCGTTGCACCACGGGCCGCCGGTGAAGGCGATGCTGATCCAAAACACCAACCCGATGACGGTGGCGCCGGAGCAGGCGCTGGTCCAGGCCGGCTTCGCACGCGACGACCTGTTCGTCGCGGTGCATGAGCAGTTCATGACCGAGACGGCGCAGATGGCCGACATCGTGTTGCCGGCGACGATGTTCATGGAGCATGACGACTTGTACTACGGCGGCGGCCATCAGCATATTTCGGTCGGCGCCAAACTGATCGACGCGCCCGGCGAGTGCCGCTCCAACCACGAGGTACTGCAGGGCCTGGCCGAGCGGCTCGGAGCCGAACATCGCGCCTTCGCCATGACGCCGCGCGAGATCATCGACGAAACTTTGCGGACGAGCGGCCGCGGCGAAATCCAGGCTCTTGAGGCCGAATTGTGGCGCGACATCCAGCCGGATTTCCGCACCTCGCACTACCTCGACGGCTTCGGACACGCCGACGGCAAGTTCCATTTCAAGGCCGACTGGTCGCAGGTGCCGATGCCCAATGCCGGGCTGATGGGCACCTGGGACGCCATGCCGTCATTCCCTGACCACTGGGCGGTGATCGAACAGGCCGACGACGCACATCCGTTTCGCCTCGCCACCAGCCCGTCGCGCAGCTTTCTCAATTCCAGCTTCAACGAGACGCCGTCGTCGAAGACCCGCGAGGGCGCGCCGAACGTGATGATGCACCCCGAAGACGCGGCGCGACTGTCGATCCTTGATGGTGATGCGGTAACGCTCGGCAATGTGCGCGGCGAGACGACGCTGACCGCGCGGATCTTCCCTGGCCTGCGGCGCGGCGTGCTGATCGCGGAATCGGTGCACGCCAACAAGTCGCATATCGGCGGCCGCGGCATCAACATGCTTACGTCAGGCGACGCCGTGGCGCCCTATGGCGGAGCGGCGTTCCACGACAACAAGGCGTGGGTGAAGAAGGTTTCCGTCTGAGCCACCGGCTGCGAAACCAGCTCAGTCGTCCAGCGGCACGTTGGCCAGGCCGAGCAGCGCGGGTGATTCTTCCAGCACGAGAAAAGTCGGGACTTTGCTCAGGAATTCCTCGAAGCGGCCCTTGGCTTCGAACCGCTCGCGAAACGCCGACGACGCGAAGGCTTCCTTGAAGCGCAGCATGATGCCGCCGGCAATGTAGATGCCGCCGGTGGCGCCGAGCGTCAGCGCCAGATTGCCGGCCACGGTGCCCAGCATCGCGCAGAAATGCGCGAAGGCGGCCACGCAGGTCGCATCGCCGCCATCCATCGCGCGCCCTGTCACATCCGCGGGCGACAGCGACTCGGCGGTCCTGCCCTCGATCTCACACAGCGCCTCGTAGAGATTGACCAGCCCGGCGCCGCACAGCGCGCGCTCCGCCGAGACGTGCGGCCAGCGTTTGCGCAGCACCGCGATGATCCGGTCCTCTTCCGCCGTCACGGCCGGCAATGTCACGTGACCGCCTTCCCCCGGCAGCAGCAGCCGGCCAGACCGATGCGGCACCAGCGATCCCACGCCGAGCCCGGTGCCCGGCCCGATCACGCCGACCGGCCCCGTCACTTGCGGGCAGGACGGGCCGATCCGGAAACAGTCCTGCTTCGGCAGATACGGCACCGACATCGCCGTGGCCGCAAAATCATTGACGACGAGGAGCGATGAAAAGCCCAGGTTCCGCTTCATCCCGGCGATCGAGAACGACCAGTCCAGATTGGTGAGCGCCACATCGTCGCCGAACACCGGGCCTGCCACGGCGAAGGCGCCCTGCTGCGGCCTCAGTCCCGACGGAAGTTTGGCAACGTAGTCGGCCAGCGCCTCGCCCAACGAAGCATATCGAGCGACCGGCATATGCGCCAACTCGCCATAGGCGCCGTTCTGCGCCACCGCGAAACGGGCATTGGTTCCCCCGATATCGCCGATGATACGTGGGACACTGTTCTGATCAGATTTCACTAAATGGCTTTCCGGCAGGGATGCCAGCGACCCGCCGCCGGCCGCCCGATTGCCGCGGCAGCAGTAGCAAATTTTGCGGGTGCCGCACAAGCAGATGATCCCCAAACTCGGCGCGACCAACTGGCGCGATCTGTTACAGTGAATGGCCGGCAGATCGAACGCCGGCGGAAGTGGGACAATTCAAGATGATGACGTTGCGTCAGGTCGAGGTGATCCGCGCCGTGATGGTGACTGGCACCATTGGCGGCGCGGCGAAGCTGCTCAATGTGTCCGCGCCGGGTATCAGCCGCCTGGTCAAATACACCGAGAAGTCGCTGGGCATCCGCTTCTTCCAGCGCCAGAACGGCCGCTATTTTCCAACCTCGGAAGCACAGAGCATTTTCGAGCAGATCAACGGCGTGTACAAAAAGGTCGACGACCTCACCGAGATCATTTCCAAGATCGGCCGCGGAGCGCTGTCGGAATTACGCATCGGCTCGGTGCCGAGCATTTCGCAAGTGATGGTGCCGCGCGCGATCGAGCAGGTGCGGCGGCGCTATCCCGAGCTGCGCATCGACATCAACATTCTCAAGCTCGAAGAAGCGATTGATTATCTGCTGCTCGGTCGCGGCGATTGCGTCGCCATGAGTTACCGGCTCGAACATACCGGACTCGACTTTTTGCCGCTCGCCTCGGGCGAGCTGTTCTGCGTCGTGCCGGAAGGTCATGAGCTGGCGGACCGCAAGCAGGTCTCCGCCAAGGAGATCATCCGCTATCCGCTGATCGGCATCGACCCCAACGATCCCTATGGGCGGATTATGGCCGAGATCTTCGCGCGCTATAAACTGAATTACGACATCACCATCCGGGCGCGGTTCGGCACCACGGTCTGCGCCCTCGTGAAGGCGGGGCTGGGCATCGCGGTGATCGATCAATTCACCGTGGCGCATGGCGGCTACCCCGGCGTTGTCGCGGTGCCGATCGTCGAGCCAACCCGATTCGACACCTACATCGCCGTGAAGCGCGGCGCGCCGCTGTCGCTGCATATCGAGCACTTCATCGAATGCCTGCGCGCGGAAATGCGGGCCGTTGGCTTGGCAGCGGCCAAAAAGCCGGAGACGCGCGCCCGAAAGAGAATAACATAATGTTAGGTTTAACGCATAACAGGGTAATTGTGTTCACCTCCCGTCCGGCTATCCTGAAGCGCGCCTGCAGATGACTTTGCAAGCAAAATGACAGTGACCATCGAATAATGAACGCAACCGTCCCCCGGCTTCCCGCCACCGGCCGCCGTTTTCTCACCGGCCTGCTCGGCGCGCCGATCGCCCATTCCGCGTCGCCAGCGATGCATGAGCGAGCAGCGGACGCGCTGGGCGCGCGCTGCCACTACCAGCTCATCGAAGTGGCCGGCGCCGACCGCGACGAATTGAAACGTCTGCTGGACGGTGTCCGATATCTCGGCTTTGCCGGCATCAACGTCACCTTTCCCTACAAGGAAGCCGTGCTCGACCTGCTCGACGACCTCTCGCCCGGAGCCCGGGCGATCGGCGCTGTCAACACGGTCGTGGCGCGTGACGGCCGCCTGACCGGCTACAACACCGATACATCCGGCTTTGCCCGCGCCGTTGGCCAGCTTGTTGAAGAGTCACAGCATGGCGCCGTCGCCGTGATTGGCACCGGCGGCGTCGGCAAGGCCATCGCCTTTGCGCTGGCCGAGCTCGGCGTCACCGATATCCGGATTTTTGATACCGACCGCGACAAGGCCAAGCGGCTGGCGTCGCAACTGCGGCACAAGCGGGCGGTCCGGATCGCCGATAGCGTCGAGGACGCCCTGGCCGGCGCCGTCGGGCTGGTCAACGGCACGCCGATCGGGATGCTGCCGAACACGGGCACGCCGGTGCCGGAGGCGCTGCTGCGGGCTGACCTGTGGGTCGCTGACGCCGTCTATTCGCCGCTGTGGACGCCGCTACTCAACGCCGCCAAGGCCAGGGGCGCCAGGGTATTGACCGGGCGCGATCTGGCAATCTATCAGGCCGCCGACGCCTTCGAGCTGTTTACCGACCTTGCGCCATCCACTATCGAAATGGGAATTGCATTCGACGCCATCATGGTCAAAAGGTACGCCACTTCTAACGCAGCCTGACAACGCCGCCGACTACAAGGCCGCGGTCAACGAACCGAATTCAACCAAGGGAGGACTCCATGAAGCCCGTGTTTTTGGCGAGCGCTCTGCTCGCGACCATCCTGACCGGCGGCGCGCTCGCGCAATCCGGCGCGCCGATCAAGCTGGCCAATGTGGCTGAACTGTCCGGTGGCGGCGCCACGGTCGGGACCAACTGGAAGAACGGCATCGACCTCGCCATCGAGGAGATCAATGCCAAGGGCGGCGTGCTCGGCCGCAAGCTCGAAGTCACCCATGCCGACTCGCAGTCGAACCCTGGTGTCGCCCGCGCCCAGGTGCAGAAGGCGCTCGATGCCGAGCCGTATGTCCTGCTCGGGCCCGGCTATTCCGGCTCGGTCAAGGTCACCGCCCCGCTCGCCGCCGAGGCCGGCATCACCCAGATCATGGGCGGCGAAGCCGCCGAGCTGACGCAGGCCGGCAACAAGTTTCTGTTCCGCACCTCGTTCGGCCAGCAATCCTCGATGCCGAAGGTCGCCAAATACATTAATGATGAGTTAAAGGCCAAGTCGGTCGCGATCGTCTGGGTGAACAATGATTTCGGCAAGGGTGGCCGCGACACCATCACCAAGGAATTTGCCAAGTATAACATCAAGGTCGCCGCGGACCTCTCCACCGAAGCCGGCCAGGCCGACTTTGCCGCCGACGTCAGCAAGATCAAGGCGGCGGCGCCCGACGCGGTCTTCGTCTATGTCAATGAGGAAGAGAGTGCCCGCATTCTGAAGGAGCTGAAGCGCCAAGGCGTGACCGTGCCGCTGATGGGCGAAACCACGCTGGTCGGCCAGAAGGTGATCGAGCTCGCCGGCGACGCCGCCAATGGCGCACGCGGCCATGTCGGCCTCACCACCGACGCGCCGGTCGAGTTGATCAAGGCGTTTCGCGAGAAATTCGTCAAGAAGTACAATTACGTGCCTGATCACAACGGGCTCAAGGGGTGGCTCGCGATCTACATGATCAAGGCCACCACCGAGAAAATGGGCAAGGTCGACTCCAAGGGGTTTGCCGATGCCTTGCACGGCTTCACCATTACCGTCGCCAAGGAGCCGGGCATCCTGATGGATGCGACCTTCGACGCCAATGGCGATATCGACCGCCAGGGTTTTCTGGCCGAAGTTGTCGAAGGCAAGCAGGTCATCAAGTCGGTGCTGCCGAAGCTGAACAACTAAAGCCCCTCGTCCGTCATTGCGAGGCGCCCTTGGGACGAAGCAATCCAGTCTTTCCTTGTGGCTTCTGGATTGCCGCGTCGCTTGGCTCCTCGCAATAACGACGGCGCTGCTGGCTTGTCAGTTCGCAATAGCGCGGACTTGGAGAGACATTATGTCCAACCTGCTCGACCTTCTCGTGGCCGGCCTCGCCACCGGGGCCATCTATGCCATCGTCGCGGTCGGCTTCACGCTGCTGTGGCAGACCTCGCAAACCATCAACTTTGCGCAGGGTGAATTTGTCATGCTGCCAGCATTCCTGATGCTGGCGGCGATGCAGGCCGGCGCGCCGTTCTGGCTGGCGATCATCATCGGCATCCTGCTGTCGATGCTGCTGCTCGGCCTCGGCTTCAAGATGCTGCTGGTCGATCCGATGCTGCGCCATGGTGTGCTGCCGCTGGCGATCGCGACCATGGCGCTGGCGATCGGCTTGAAGGAGGCGGTCAAGCAGTTCTGGAGCGCCGAGGCCTCGCCATTTCCCTCGATCGTCCCGACCGGCGACATCTCGATCTTTGGTCGCGCGGTGGCACTGCAAAGCGTCGGCGTATTGGCGCTCGCCATCCTCGCCGTCGTTGGCCTCACCGCGCTGCTGAATCGTACCTCGATCGGCCACCAGATGCAGGCCGCGGCGCAGAACCCGACAGTAGCGCGGATCATCGGCGTTCCGGTCGAACGCATGATCCTGCTGACCTTCCTGATCAATGCGTTTCTGGTGGCATTGGCCTCGGTACTGATCACGCCGATCTATCTGGCCAAATTCTCCAGCGGCGAGGTGCTGGGCCAGGCCGCCTTCATCGCGGCGATTGTCGGCGGCTTCAATCAGGTTCGCGGCGCGATCGCCGGCGGTCTGTTGATCGGCGTGGTCGACAATCTCGCCGCCGCTTACGTCTCGACCCAGTACCGCGCCGCCGTTCCGCTGATCCTGCTGATCGCGATCATCCTGTTTCGGCCACAGGGCATGTTGGGCCGACCCGAGGAGCGCACCGTATGACCGCAGCAAAATACTGGCAGATCGGCTTCGGCATTGTTGCGATTGCCGCGCTGATCCTGGTGCCAATGAATTTCAATCGCTACGGCCTGTTCATCCTGAGCCAGTGGGCGGTGATGACCATTGCCGCGATGGGCCTTAATTTGACGCTGGGCTATGCCGGGCAGGTATCGCTGGCGCAGGGTGCTTTTGTCGGCATCGGCGCCTATGCCGCCGCCATCATGACCTCCAACGGGCTGCCGCTGATCGCAGCCCTCGGAGTGGCCATCGTGCTGTGCTTCGCGGTCGGCTGGATCCTGGGCTATCCGGCGCTGCGGGTGCAGCATCATTATCTCGCCTTCGTCACACTGGCGTTCTCGACGCTGGCCTTCCTCGTGTTCCGTAACGAGGACTGGCTGACCAAGGGGATCTACGGCATCAGCAACATCCCGCGACCAGAGATCTTCGGCTTTCCGACGCGGCGGCCGCTGCCGTTCTATTATCTCTGCCTCGGTTCGCTTGGCCTGGTCTCGCTGGCGGTGTGGTGGCTGATCCGCTCGCCCTGGGGCCGCGCTTTCGTGGCGCTGCGCGAAAATCCGATCCGCGCGCTATCGCTCGGCATTGACACCCGCCGCTACACGCTGATGGCGTTTGCGATCGGCTCCGCGCTCGGCGGCGTCGCCGGCACGCTATATGCGCCGCTGACGCAATATGTCGATCCGGTGCCGTTCAGCCTCGCGCTGTCGCTGGACCTGCTGATGATGGTAATCGTCGGCGGCGCCGGCTTCTTCTTCGGCCCCTTCCTGGGCGCCATGATCGCGGTGCTGCTGCCGGAGTGGCTGCGTTTTACCCAAGGCTACTACCTGATGATTTACGCGGTCGCCGTGATCGTGCTGCTGATCTATTCGCCCACTGGCATTCTCGGCATTCTCGATCGCTTTCTGGCCGAACGCCGCACCAAGGTGGCCTCGGCGTTGCGCGGGGTGGCCAAGTCCAAACTGGAAACGGCGCCATGACCGCGGTCCTCGAAGTTACGAACATCCGCAAGAGCTTCGGCGGCATCACCGCGGTCAACGGCGTCAGCTTTGATGTGCAGGAAGGCGAGATTCTCGGTCTGATCGGCCCCAATGGCTGCGGCAAGTCGACCTTGTTCAATTGCATTCTCGGTCAACTGACGCCGAGCGACGGCGAGGTCAAGGTCGACGGCCGCGTGGTCACCGGGATGCGGCCGTCCGAGCTGAACGGGCTCGGCGTCAGCCGCACCTTCCAGCTTTTGCAGGTGTTCCCCAAACTGTCGGTGCGCGAAAACCTGATCCTGGCCGGGCAGGAGCACCAGGGCAGCATGCTGTCGCGATTGTTCGGCCCGTCCGATGCCGGCCTGACGCAGGCCGCCGACCAGATGATCGGCTTCTTCAAGCTGGACCATCTCGCCAAGGAGCCCGCCGGCGGCCTGTCCTATGGCCAGCAAAAACTGCTCGATGCGGCGATGGCCTTCATGGGTGGACCGCGACTGGTGCTGCTCGACGAGCCGGCCGGTGGCGTCAACCTCACCATGCTGGCCGATCTCAAGGATCGGCTGCGCGCGATCAATCAGGAAAAGCGCGCCACCTTCGTGGTGATCGAGCACAATATGGAATTCGTGATGTCGCTGTGTACCCGCGTGATGGTGATGGCGGAGGGCAAGGTGCTGGCAATGGGGCGCCCGGACGAAATCCGCGCCAATCCGGCCGTCATCGAAGCCTATCTCGGACATTGAGGACAGAGTGATGAGCGACGCGATCCTGGATGTTCAGAACCTGGTCGGCGGCTACGGCAAGATGACGATCCTCAACGGCACCACCTTCTCGGTGCCCGCCGGCTCGATCACCACCGTGATCGGCCCGAACGGTGCCGGCAAGTCCACGGTGTTCAAGGCGATCTTCGGGCTGCTCAAGCTGCGCGAGGGCAAGGTCACCTTCAAGGGCCGAGACGTCACCGGCCTCAGCCAGCGCGCGCTGCTCACCGCCGGCATCTGCTACGTGCCGCAGGGCCGCAACATCTTTTCCGAACTGTCGGTGCGCCACAATATCGAACTGGGCGCCGTCGCCGCCGGTCGCGACATCACCGATCTGCCGGCGCGTATCGAGGCCGCGCTCGACAAGTTTCCGGTGCTGCGCCAGAAGGCGACCCAGCAGGCCTCGACGCTGTCCGGCGGCGAGCAGAAGCAGCTCGAGATCGCCCGTGGCCTCTTGCTCAATCCACAGCTGGTATTGATCGACGAGCCGTCGATCGGTCTGTCGCCGCTGATGGTGCTGCAGACCTTCAACATTCTGAAAGAGCTCCGCGACAAGGGCGTTTCGATCCTGATGATCGAGCAGAACGCGCGCTCGGCGCTGGAGATTTCCGATTTCGGTATCGTGCTCGAGCTCGGCCAGACCCGCCTGTTCGACAAGGCCGACCGCGTGCTCAACGATCCCCGCATCGGGCAATTGTTCCTGGGCGGCGCCATGGTGGAGACCGCGGCATGACCCGGCGTTCGATCGCCACGGTATCGTTGTCCGGCGCACTGGACGAGAAGCTGCGCGCGATCGCCGCTGCCGGCTTCGATGAGGTCGAAATTTTCGAGGCCGATCTGCTGTCGTTCAACGGCAGCCCGCGAGACGTCGGGCAGATGTGCCGCGATCTCGGACTGAAGATCTGCGCCTTCCAGCCGTTTCGCGACTTCGAGGGCATGCCGGAACCGCAACGCACGCGCAATTTCGCACGCGCGATGCGAAAATTCGACCTGATGCAGGAGTTGCAGACCGAATTGATGCTGGTCTGCAGCAACATCTCCCCGGCCGCGCTCGGCGGCATCGACCGCGCCGCTGCGGATTTTCGCGAGCTGGGTAACCTCGCCGCCAGCCGCGGACTGCGCGTCGGCTTCGAAGCGCTGGCCTGGGGCCGCCATGTCAATGACTATCGAGACGCCTGGGAAATCGTGCGCCGCGCCGACCACAAGTCGATCGGCGTGATCCTCGACAGTTTTCACGCGCTGGCGCCGGGCTTTCCTGTCGGCGCGATAGCCTCGATTCCTGCCGACAAGATCTTTCTGGTCCAGCTCGCCGATGCGCCGAAGCTGGGCCTCGACGTGCTGTCGTGGAGCCGCCATTTCCGCTGCTTCCCCGGCCAGGGTGATCTACCGTTGGTCGGCTTCATGGAGGCCGTGATGGCGACCGGCTATGATGGCCCGTGGTCGCTGGAAATCTTCAACGATCAGTTCCGCGCGGGATCCGCGGTCCGCACCGCCACCGACGGGCTGCGCTCGCTGATCCTGCTGCAGGACCAGCTGGCAAAGCCCCCGCTGCTCCAGCCAAAGCCCGAGAGTCGCGGCGTCGGCTTTATCGAATTCGCCGTCAGCGACGCCAAGGGCCACGATCTCGCAACGCTGCTGAGCCAGCTCGGCTTTCGCCATACCGGCGCGCATCGCAGCAAGGACGTGCAGCGCTGGTCGCAAGGCGGTATTGAGCTGGTCATCAATAGCGAGCCGGACGGATTTGCGCATTCGCATTATATCACCCATGGCGCCGGCGTCTGCGCCATCGCCATCGATGTCGACGACGCCGGCAAGACCATGGCGCGCGCCGAGGCGCTCAAGGCGCGGACCTTTTATCAGCCGGTTGGCCAAGGCGAACTGGAAATTCCGGCGATCCACGGCGTCGGCGGCAGCTTGCTGTATTTTCTGGAGAGCGCCGGCAAGAACTGGGATACCGATTTTGAAGTATTGCAAGGCGACGCTGGTGGCGATCGCCTGACGACGATCGATCACATCTCGCAATCAATGCCCTATGACGAGATGCTGTCATGGCTGCTTTTTTACACCGGCATCCTTGGTCTGCTGCGACTGCCGCAGATGGAGATCGCCGACCCCGTCGGCCTGGTGCAGAGTCAGGCGCTGACCAATGATTCCCGCAATGTGCGCATGGTGCTGAACGGCTCGTCGGCGACGCGGACCCTGTCGAACCGCTTCATCTCGGAATTTTTTGGCTCGGGCGTCCAGCACATCGCCTTTTCGTGCGGCGATATCTTCGCGACAGTCGCCGAGATGCGCCAGCGCGGCGCCAGCTTCCTCAGAATACCGGAAAACTACTATGACGACGTCGAGGCCAAATACGGTCTTGATGCTGCGATGATGGACACGCTGCGTGACAATCAGATCCTGTACGACCGCGAAGGCGACGGCGAATTCTTCCAGATCTACACCCACGCCTTCGACGAGCGGTTCTTCTTCGAAATCGTCGAGCGCCGCAACTACCAGGGTTTTGGGGCCGCCAACGCGGGCATCCGGCTGTCGGCGCAAACCCGCGAGGCGCGGCCGCTCAGTATTCCCCGACTGGGTTAGCGGTTCTCAATGTCCCGCCATATGCCGTCCGATCTCGGTGAGATCGGTTTCGCCGGCGCGGGCCTCGTAGACGAACCGGCCGTGAAACATCACGATCAGCCGGTCGGAGAGCTCGAGCAATTCGTCGAGGTCCTCGCTGACCAGCAGCACCGCGCTGCCGCGGTTGCGCGCCGCCATGATCTCGGCGTGGATCTGCGCCACAGCCGCGAAATCCAGCCCGAAACAGGGATTGGCGGCGATCAGTACCTCGACGTCGCCGCCCAGCTCGCGTGCCAGCACCGCGCGCTGGACATTGCCGCCGGACAATGACGAGATCGGCGTGTCCGGGGTCCGCGTCTTGATCTTGTAGAGCGCGATTTTTCGTTCGGCGTTTGTCCGGAACGCCGAGCCATTCAGCCACCAACCGCCTTTGGCAAAGGGCGCGCGATCGAATTCCCGGAACGCGATATTGTCGGCGACGCTCATGGTGCCGACGCAGGCATTCTTCAGCGGCTCCTCCGGCAGCAGCGACATTTTATGACGGCGCATCTCGTCGCGGGTCGCGTGATAGGCGTCGCCGGCGACGCGCATCTCGCCGCCCGACGGCTCGCGCTGGCCCGCCAGCATTTCCACCAGTTGGCGCTGGCCGTTGCCGGATACGCCGGCTATGCCGACGATCTCGCCGGCGCGGACCGAGAGCGACACGTCGCGCACCGCGATGGCGCCGGCATCGTCGAGCGCATTGAGTCTGTCCAGTTCGAGCCGGATCGCGCCAGTCTCGCCCGACCGCGCCGGCTGTAGGGTCAGTTCCTCGGCGCCGATCATCATCCGCGCCATGCTCTCCGGCGTCAGATCGGCGACCTTGCCCTGCCCCGCCAGCCGGCCGCGACGCAGGATGGTCACGTCGTCGGCAAAAGCCATGACCTCGCGGAATTTGTGGGTGATCATTAAAATGGTGAGGCCGCTGTCGACCACCATGCCACGCAGCATGCCGAGCATCTCATCGGCCTCGACCGGCGTCAGCACCGATGTTGGCTCGTCGAGGATCAGTAAACGGCGCTTGAGATAAAGCTGCTTGAGAATCTCGCATTTCTGTCGCTCGCCGGCCGAGATGTCGGCGACTCTCGCATGCAGCTGGACCTTGAACGGCATGCCAGTCAGAAATGATTCCAGCTCTCTTGTTTCCTTCTTCCAGTCGATGATCGCCGGCACGTTGTCGCGCGCCATCACCAGATTTTCAGCCACCGTCATCGCCGGCACCAGGGTAAAATGCTGGTAGACCATGCCGAGGCCGAGCGCATGCGCGTCCTTCGGATTGGTCAGCACCGCTTCACGGCCGCCGACCAGCACCTGGCCCTCGGTCTGGCGGTAGTAGCCCATGATGCATTTCACCAGCGTGCTCTTGCCGGCGCCGTTCTCGCCCAGCAGCGCATGGAACGAGCCGGGCCGTACCTTGAGCTCGACATTGTCGAGCGCGGCGAAATCGCCAAACTTCATGGTCATGGACAGCGCTTCGACGCCGAGCGGGCCGATGACCGGAGGGACGCTGCCGATGATCATGACAGTGCGCCGATCAGCGCGTCCGAGGTCGCCACCGCGCCAAATACGCCTCCCTGCATCTTGACCATTCTCAACGCATGCTCGTGATTGCTCTTGTCGGTCGCCGCGCAACAATCCTCGATCAGCACGCACTCAAAGCCGCGGTCATTGGCCTCGCGCATCGTGGTATGGACACAGACGTCGGTGGTGATGCCGGTGAGCACAAGGTTGTCGATGCCACGCAGCCGCAACATCAGTTCGAGATCGGTGGCACAGAACGAGCCCTTGCCGGGCTTGTCGATGATCGGCTCTCCGGGCAGCGGCGCCAGTTCATCGATGATCTCCCAGCCCTTTTCGCCCCTCACCAGCACGCGGCCGCACGGACCGTCATCGCCAATGCCGGCGCCGATCTGCCGCGAGCGCCAGCGCTTGTTGGCCGGCAGGTCGGACAGATCCGGCCGATGCCCCTCGCGGGTATGGATGATGTGAAAGCCCTGCGCGCGCATCAACGCGAGCAGCTTCCTGATCGGCTCGATCGGCGCGCGGGTCAGCGAGAGGTCGTAGCCCATCTTGTCGACATAGCCGCCGACACCGCAGAAATCGGTCTGCATGTCGATAATCACCAGCGCGGTGTTTTCCGGGCGCAGGTCGCCGTTCCATGGCCAGGCATAGGGTTCGGACAGGATGGTCAGCGAGGTGCTCGGCTTCGCCTCTACAGCAGCGTCCATGAAATGCTCCTGTTATCGGGTAATGGACAATTCAGCGGGTGCGCCAGTCAGCGTGCGCTTCGGTGAGCAGGTGATGACCATGATCACCAGCGTGAGAATATAGGGCGCGGCGTTAAACAGGTGATAGCCCGAGGTGATGCCGACCGATTGCAGCGCAGGCCCCAGGGCCGCGGCGCCACCAAAAGCGAGCGAGGCCCACAGGCACAGCATCGGATCCCAGCGCGCAAAGATTACCAGCGCTACCGCGGTGACGCCCTGTCCACTCGACAGCCCCTCGTTCCAGCTGCCGGGATAGAACAGCGACAGGAAGGAACCGCCGATGCCGGCGAGGAAGCCGCCGCACATGGTGGCGCGCAGCCGGATCAGGTTAACGGAGTAGCCCATTGCGCGCGCGGCATCCGAGCTTTCACCGGCGGTGCGAATCAGCAGGCCCCAACGCGTGGTGCGGAACGCCCAGTACAGGACTGGCGCCAGCGCCACCCCAATCAGGAACAGGGCATTGATGCGTAGTGCCTGACGGACCTGCGGCACGTCGCTCCACCACCCGAAATCGATCGCCGGCAACCGGGCCGCGGTCGGCTCGATCAAGGGCTTGCCAAGGTAGAAGGCCAGGCCGGTGCCAAACAGCATCAATGCGATCCCGACAGCGACGTCGTTGACGCGCGGCAGCGAGCAGATGCCGGCATGCAACGCGCCGAGCAGGGCGCCGGTGATGCCCGCGGCGAGCACGCCCAGCCACGGCGAGCCGGAAAGGTAGGAAATGCCATAGGCGCTCATCGCGCCCATCACCAGCGTGCCCTCAAGGCCGAGATTGATACGGCCGGAGCGCTCGGTGATGCATTCGCCGAGGCTGACGAACAGAAACGGCGTCGAGATGCGGATCGCGCCGCCGAACACCGTGAACACAGCCGCCTACTGCAAAGACTTTCTTGACTCTCACCATTTTCTTGCTTTGCTTGGTCCCCCCCTCCTCTCTCCCCAAGCACATTT
>NZ_JANXTC010000157.1:0-4652 GCF_025356345.1 Tardiphaga sp. | reverse complement strand
ACAACCCGTCCTTGATCATGGTGTCGATGAACTCGACCGGGCCCATCTTGACGCCGCCGCGCAGATATTGCGCGTGCGGCGCCATGCTCATGGATTCCTGGCCGCCGGCGACGACGATGTCGGAGTCGCCATTGCGCAGCGCCTGATAGCCCAGCGCCACGGTGCGCAGACCGGAGCCGCACAGCATGTTGACGCCCCAGGCCGAGGCTTCGACCGGAATGCCGGCGGCGATCGAGGCCTGGCGCGCGGGGTTCTGGCCCTGCGCGGCGGTCAGGATCTGCCCCATGATGACTTCGGAGACGCGGGCGGGATCGATGCCGCTGCGCTCGAGCGCCGCCTTGATGGCGATGGCGCCGAGATCATGCGCGGGCATGGTGGCAAAGGCGCCGTTGAAGCTGCCGACCGGGGTGCGGGCGGCGCTGACGATGACGACATCGTCGGACATGGACATCTCCTGTGGTTGAGGTTTCTTAACGGCATTGCCGGTGAGGCTCGTCCGTATTGCGGGGCATCCTGTTAACTGGGTGCGGGGCTGTCAATCGAACATAGGTGTTTTGCTGCTGCATCGCACTCAAAATTGGCGGGCATGTCGCATTGCATAGCACAACTATGCTGCGATTTTAACCGTGCCGCACAAAACGGTAGCGAAGCCCTGTTGAAAGTGCTTCATTTATTGCGTTGCGTTGCTCGTACGCCCCATGGCGCGATGCCGTCGGGTTCCCCATCCTCGGTACGTATGTGTGAGCCCATGGCGAAAACTGATCAGCCCACGACCATCAAGAAATATGCAAACCGCCGGCTTTATAATACCGGAACAAGCACTTACGTGACGCTCGAAGATCTGGCGTCGATGGTAAAGGATGGCGAGGACTTTCTCGTCTATGACGCCAAGAGCGGCGATGATATCACCCGCTCGGTACTGGCCCAGATTATTTTCGAACAGGAAAACAAGGCCGGCCAGAACCTGCTGCCGACCACCTTCCTGCGTCAGCTGATCCGCTTCTACGGCGACAGCATGCAGATGGTGGTACCTAAATATCTCGAGCAGTCGATCGACAGCCTGACGCGCGAGCAGGAAAAATTCCGCAATCAGATGACCAATACGTTCAGCATGACGCCGTTCGCGCCGCTGGAAGAACACGTCCGCCGCAACATGGAATTGTTTCAGCAGACCTTCTCGATGTTCAAGCCGTTCGTGCCGCCGCGCGGTGGCGTGCCGAGCGAGCAGCCCGAGAAGGCGCCGGTTCCGGCCAGCGATGCCGGCAACATCGACGATCTGCGCCGCCAGATGAAGGACATGCAGGATCGCCTCGAGCGGATGTCGCATGAGGCGAAGCCCGAGCAGAAGCCGGAACAGCAGACCGAATAGGCCTGCGCTTTCCCTGCGTTGCGGTGCGGGCCAGCGAACGCCGATCCGTTCGCCTGGGCCGCGCCGCGCCCTTGATCATTTGATCTCGTAATTGGTAGTGGGCAGCGGCGTCGCATTGATCGCGCCCGGGACCGGCGTGTTGATGACCAGATTGGGAACCGGGGCGACGGCCGGTGCGAATCTCGCGGCCCCGGTGACGATCACGGTCTCCTTTGTCTTTGGCACCGCGTCGGCCGGCCGGTTGGCCAAGCCGTCCATCTTGGCCTGGATCGCGGACAGCGAGCACAGGCTGGCGAAATCCTTAATGAAAATATCGGCCAGGCAGTAATTGTCCTGCGACCTCGCCGCGTCGGCCTGCCATCCGACCGAACCGGTAATCGTTGTTTTCTCGTAATCATCCATCGCCTGCTTGGTCAGTCCCTCGACCTGCGAGGCGTAGGGCGAGAAGGCGTAGACCTCGACAAAGTCCTGAATGATGGAGTCGGCCAGAATGATGCCGGCCGAGGTCAGGCTGATCGCCTTGGCGGAAGCGAAGGTGGCATTCAGCGCCGCTGTGGCGAACAGCGCACTCGAATCCAGCGCGCGCCGCGAGAAGCGGGCCTTCCGGTTTTCTTCGGTGATGCCGTCGAAGAACGCCCGGCACAGTCCCTTCACCTCGGAAAATCCGTAGCGCAGATACATGTAGGGCGACAGATCGGCGCTCGCATAGGCCGCGTAGGACGATGGGCCCGACGCGTACTTGCCGCAGTTTCTTGCGTTCTGTGTCAACACACCCGGTGCGATATTCGAATTCACCGGCGTAGAGATGCACGATGCCAACAGGCCCGCGCTTGCGATCGCCAGCAGTCCCAGCCCTATCCGTTTCATCGAAGCCCCTCTTGCTCCGCAGGAACTTCTCCGAAAATCATAAGATTGTGAAAGATTAAATTGCAGCCGAAGCGTGCCGTCGGGATTTCGGGGATAGCGGAGAAAAGCCGGCGCGCCGGCTTGACAGGCTGAGTTCGAAAACTCCGGAGCCCGGATATGGCCCGTCCGATCCGCGACGCGGGTGCTTGATGGACGCACGCGGTGGACACATGGATCGGTGGTTGGGACTTCGAGTGTCGAAGATACGACGGGTACTACGCGTTGCTGGCACAACGTTGAAGACGCCCCCGGCCGCTTGCCGGAGGTGTCAGAAGTATCAAGCCGTCGACCGGATCAATCCGGCGGACCGGAAACCTCACGCATACTTGCCGTGGCAGTGCTTGTACTTCTTGCCCGAACCGCACGGGCAGTCCTCGTTGCGGCCGACCTTGCCCCAGCTCTCCGGGTTGTTCGGATCGCGCGCGGCGATATCCGCGGCGCTTGGCGGCGCCAGCGCGATATTGGCATAGGCCATTTCGTCTTCGCCGGTGTTGGGGTCCAGCTTGTGCGCTTCCATCGCCGGCAGCTCGGGGGCGACGTCCGGCGGCACGATCTCGACCCGCATCAATTGCGCGGTGACGGCCTCGCGCAGATTGGCGATCATCGCCTCGAACAAATTGAAGGCCTCCGCCTTGTATTCCTGCAGCGGATCGCGCTGGCCATAGCCGCGCAGGCCAATGACCTGGCGCAGATGATCCAGCATCACCAGATGCTCGCGCCACAGATGATCCAGCGTCTGCAGCAAAATGGTCTTCTCGACGTAACGCATCACGTCCGGGCCCCATTGCGCCACCTTGGCGGCCATGTGCTCGTCGGATTTCTGCTCGATGCGCGCCAGCAATTCCTCGTCGGCGATGCCTTCTTCCTTGGCCCAGGCCTCGACCGGCAAATCGAGCTCGAGCACGCGGGTCAGCTCTTCCTTGAGGCCGGCGACGTCCCACTGCTCGGCATACTGGTTTTCCGGAATGTGCTTGGTCACCAGGTCTTCGACGAAAGCGCGGCGCATGTCGGCCACGGTCTCGGCGACGCTGTCGTTCTGCATCAGGTCGACGCGCTGCTCGAAGATCACCTTGCGCTGGTCGTTCTGCACGTCGTCATACTTCAAGAGATTCTTGCGGATGTCGAAGTTGCGCGCCTCGACCTTCTGCTGTGCCTTCTCCAGCGCCTTGTTGATCCATGGATGGATGATGGCTTCGCCTTCCTTGAGGCCGAGCCGGGTCAGCATCGTGTCCAGACGGTCGGAGCCGAAGATCCGCATCAGGTCGTCTTCCAGCGACAGGAAGAATTTCGAGCGGCCGGGATCGCCCTGGCGGCCGGAGCGGCCGCGCAGCTGGTTGTCGATGCGGCGCGATTCATGGCGTTCGGAGCCGATGATGTAGAGGCCGCCGGGGCGGGTGACGGTCTTCGCCGGCTTGGCGCCCTTGGCGGGCTCGATCTCGGCGGTTTCCTTGGCGTTCAGCACCATTTCGCGGAACGTCGCGATCTCGGCCTTGATCGCTTCGATCCTGGCGGCCTTTTCGGCCTCATCGGCGATGTCGGCCGTCTCGATCTGCGAGCGCATCTCGAGCGAGCCACCGAGTTTGATGTCGGTGCCGCGACCGGCCATGTTGGTGGCGATGGTGATGGCGCCGGGGACGCCGGCCTCGGCGACGATATAGGCTTCCTGCTCGTGGAAGCGGGCATTCAGCACCGCGAACAGTTTTCCCGGTTTGCCGGCGCGCGCCGCGGCGTAGAGCTTGTCCATCGCCCGCGGCTTGTCGAATTCGAGCTGCGTGTAGCCGTGCTTCAGCAGATATTCGCCGAGCATTTCCGACTTCTCGATCGAGGCGGTACCGACCAGCACCGGCTGCATCCGCGAATTGGCGCGCTCGACCTCGGCCATGATCGCGGCGTGCTTCTCGTCCTGGGTGCGATAGACCTCGTCATCCTCGTCCATGCGGCCGATGCCGACATTGGTTGGCACTTCCACCACTTCGAGCTTGTAGATGTCGAACAATTCGTCGGCTTCGGTCAGCGCCGTGCCGGTCATGCCGGCCAGCTTGGCATACATGCGGAAATAGTTCTGGAAGGTGATCGAGGCCAGCGTCTGGTTTTCCGGCTGGACGGTGACGTGTTCCTTGGCTTCCAGCGCCTGGTGCAGGCCTTCTGAATAGCGCCGGCCCTGCATCATGCGGCCGGTGAACTCGTCGATGATGATCACCTCGTCGTCGCGGACGATGTAGTCCTTGTCGCGGTTGAACAGCGAATGGGCGCGCAGTGCCTGGTTGATGTGGTGCACGACGGAGACGTTCTCGACGTCGTACAGCGTCTCGCCCTTGAGCTGGCCGGCGTCGCGCAGCAGGGTCTCGATCTTCTCCATGCCGTCTTCGGTCAGCGT
>NZ_JANXTC010000101.1:0-5425 GCF_025356345.1 Tardiphaga sp. | reverse complement strand
ACAACCGACTTGTCCTGCTGCAGCGTGCCGACATTGATCTGGTCCGAGCCGCTTGGCGCATAGACGGTGCGCAGTTCCTGGTTGGTGATCAAGTCCACGGTATCGCCGATCGTCGGATAGTTGGTGACGCCGCGCTGGAATTTGGGTTTTTCGGGACCACCGATGATTTCGCCCAACAGATCGACCGAGGCGCTGGCGATATAGAGGTCCGACGTCTGGATGTTCTCGCAGGACACTTCCGTGATCATCGCGATGATGGTCGAGGTCGAGCAACGAATACTGACAAAGCGGCCGACGGTGCCGCGCATGTCGGACGGCGCCATCTGGCCGACCGCGAGCAGTCCGACCCGGGCCAATGAGCCGCGCACCGAAATAATCCGCCCAAACGACGCAGCCATGCTCGTATCTGTCATTTATGAATTCGCGTATCTTGCCAAAGTCTGATCAAAGTATGGCCGGTTCGACTGCACAAACGGTTAAGCCGTTCGAGTGGTTGTATTTATGGGTACTTTAGTCCACGGCCAGTCGTTCCCTCCGGATGACGCGGAAGGTCGCTTGAATCGGCCTTTCTTTATCGGGAAGGCGACTTTTCCGACCTGGGCGCCATGCATGCGTGCGAAACTTAATTTACCCGTTATTAACCACGCCGCCGGTTGTGATCGCCCTGCCGCCCGGACAGGCCGCGGCTTGCTTCGCCGGGGAGTGGTGCGGTAGCCCTGCTACCCGTCGGCTTTGGATTTCCCATGCGTATCGATTTTCCGGGATTGCAGGCTTTTCTGAGCATCGCCGAACGCGGCAGCTTTTCGCGCGCGGCGGCGCATCTCAACCTGTCGCAGACCGCGCTCAGCCACCGGATCAAGAAGCTGGAGCAGGATCTCGGGCTGCAATTGCTTGCCCGCACCACGCGGCAGGTCGCGTTGACCCCGGCGGGGCAGGAACTGCTGCCGACGGCGCGCCGGATGATCGGAGAACTGTCGGACTCCATCGACCTTTTGCGGGCGCGGGGTCGCGCGCGCCAGCAGCATATCGCGCTGGGATGCCTGCCGACCATCGCCGCCTATCATTTGCCGCGGGTGTTGAAGCAGTTCAATGCCGCGCATCCCGGGATTTCGATCAAGATCCACGATAATTCCGCGGGCGAGATCGCGACGCTGGTACAGTCCGGCCAGGCGGAGTTTGGCATCACCATCATCGCCATGAACATCTGGGACCTCGCGGTCACCCCGCTGATCAAGGAGCGCTTTGTCTTATTGTGCACCAAAGACCACGCCTTCGCGGAGCGCAAATTCGTGGCCTGGTCGCATCTCGCCGACACGCCGCTGATCCGGATCAGTCCGCAGGCGGGTAATCGCGCGCTGATCGACGATGCGCTGGGCGATCGCCGCGACAGTCTGAACTGGCGCTACGAGGTGCAGCATCTGCAGACCGCCGTGGGCATGGTGTTTGAAAAGCTCGGCGTCGCGGTGGTTCCGAATATCGCGGTGGCGACGCAGGGCACCGCCGGCCTGGTGGCGTTGCCATTGCGAAATCCCGGCGTCAGCCGCACCGTCGGCATCATCGTCAAGCGCGGCCTGCCGGTCAGTAAGCCGGCGCAGGCACTGATCGGGTTGATCCAAAACTATTTCGAAGCCCTGCCATAGCAGGCATCACCACCAACTTCTCGGATCGAACAACGGGCGAATGAAAATGGAAGCGCGAATTCACAGAATTGCCGCCGGCGCCCCCGACGACGTATCGGGCCTCGAACAAGAGATCGCGGCGGGTCGCATGGATGCGCGACGAATTATCGCCATTCTCGGCAAAACCGAAGGCAATGGGTGCGTGAACGATTTTACGCGTGGCTTCGCGTCGACGGCGCTGAAGACGCTGATTGCGCGCCTGACCGGCGAAAGCTCCGAGGCCGTCGAGGCGCGTGTCGTGATGGTGATGTCCGGAGGCACCGAAGGCGGATTATCGCCGCACTGGCTGGTGTTCGAGGTTGTCGAGGGCGGCGGCAAGTCAGTACCGGGTCAACCGGCCCTGGCTCTCGGTACCGCCGTGACCCGCCGCTTCGCGCCGCATGAAATCGGCCGCACGGTACAAATCGAGGCGACCGCCAACGCCGTGCGCGAGGCCATGCTGGCCGCGCAAATCGACAACCCGCTGGACGTCCACTACGTTCAGGTCAAGTGTCCGCTGCTGACCAAGTCACGCATCGCGGAAGCGAAGATGCTCGGTCATGACGTCGCCACCGGTGATACGCTGAAGTCGATGGCCTTTTCGCGCGGGGCATCCGCGCTCGGTGTCGCGATCGCGCTGGGGGAAGTGTCGCGCTCCGCTATCAATGACGCGGTCGTGTGCCGCGACCTCAGCCTGTATTCGGATCGCGCCAGCACGTCTGCCGGCGTCGAATTGCTCGAGAACCAGATCCTGGTGGTGGGCAACAGCCGTCACTGGTCCGGCGACTATGTGGTGGCGCACGATGTGATGCGGGACGCGATCGATTCCAGCGCGGTGTTGCGCGCGCTTGCAGCCGCCGGGCTGCCCGCCCAATACCCGCTCGGCGCCGAGGCGCAGGGCCGGCTCCGCGCCGTGCTGTGCAAGGCGGAAGCCTCGGAATCCGGGCTGATCCGGGGCGCGCGGCATACCATGCTGGATGACAGCGACATCGCCTCATCGCGGCACGCGAGGGCGCTGGTGGGTGGCGTCGTGGCCGGCGTGGTCGGAACGACGATGCTGTTCGTATCGGGCGGCGCCGAGCATCAGGGGCCGGATGGCGGCGGTCCGGTCGCGGTCATTGCGCGCCGCGCATCGGCGTAGCCAGGGCCGGGTCGCCGGACCATGACCCGTCAACGATATATGCAAGCAAACGGCGGATTATGCGAAAACTCTCATTTGCTTCATAAATGGGATGTGGCTAACTGCCGGGACCGGGAGGGGGGCATTCAAGCCGCCCCGCGAGGGCAGGACATCCATGACGCCACGATATCCGACCGTTTCGATCCACAGGCCGACGCGATTACTGCTGTCATGGACCGCGGCCATCATGGTGGCCTGTCTCGGCCTCGCGTCGCCGTCGCAGGCGCAATTGAATTATCCGGCACGGCCGATTCGGGTCGTGGTGCCATTCGCCGCCGGCGGCGTGGCCGACATCACCATCCGGATTGTGACCGAGAGCCTCGGCGAGAAAATGGGGCAGCGCTTCATCGTCGAGAACTCGCCGGGAGCCGCTGGTGTCATCGCCGCCCGTGCCGTGCTGTCATCGCCGGCTGATGGCTACACGCTGGCGCTGCTCAGCAACGGTACCGCTGTCAGCGTACCGTTGTTCAAGAGCCTGCCATTTGATCCGGTGAAGGATTTTGCGCCGATCTCCAGCATCGGCTTCTTCGACTTCGTGGTCGGCACCAATTCGGACTCGCCGTACAAGACGCTGCCCGACCTGCTCAAATTCGCCCGCGACAATCCCGGCAAGCTTAATGTCGGGACCATTAATGTGGGCAGCACCCAGAACCTGTCGGCGGCCCTGCTGAAATCCATCGCCGGCGTCGATTTCCAGATCGTGCCGTATCGCGCGACTCCGGAAGTGATCGTCGGGCTGCTGCGCAAGGACATCGATGTCATGATCGACAATTATGTCGGCATGAAATCGTCGTTGCTTGACCAGAAGATCACCGCCGTGGCGACCACGGGGGAGGGGCGTTCGGTCATTCTCAAGGAGGTGGCGACGGTCGCCGAAAGCGGCGTCAAGGGATATGACGTGGTGTCGTGGAATGCGCTGTTCGCGCCCACCGGCACGCCGCCGGAGGTCATTGCCAAACTCAATTCCGGTCTGCGCGACGTGCTGGCAATGCCTGACGTCAAGCAGAAGCTGCTCGATCTCGGCATCGAAGCCCGCGCCGGTTCGCCGGAAGATTTGAAGGCCCGGCTGGTCGACGACATCGCCAAATGGACCAAGGTGATCGAACAGGCCGGCATACCCAAGCAGTAAGTGTTCACGAAAATTGCAGATCAGTACCCGCAGGACATGATGACCAAACCAACCGTTCCCGGGCCCGATCCCGACACCCGCATCCCCAAATTCAAGCTGCCGCCGCTGGCGTGCGATTCGCACACCCACATCTTCGGCCCCGGCGCCAAATATCCCTATGTCGGCTCCTACATCCCGCCCGACGCGCCGCTGGAGGATTTCCAGAAGCTGCACCAGGTGCTCGGCATCGGCCGCGCGGTGATCGTCAATGCCAGCGTCCATGGCACCGACAACCGGGTCGCGCTCGATGCCATCAAGGTCAGCGAAGGTCGTTTTCGCGCGGTCGCCAATATCGACGGCACGATCACCGAGCATGGCTTGCAGGAATTGCATGATGGCGGCTTCCGCGGCTGCCGCTTCAATTTCGTGCGTCACCTCGGCGGCGTGCCGGACATGAAGGTGTTCGAACGGATCATCGACATGATCGCGCCGCTGAACTGGCACGTCGACCTGCATTTCGATGCCATCGACCTGCCGGAATATGCCGACATGCTGACGAGGCTGCCGGTGCGCTACACCATCGACCATATGGGTCGGGTCAAGGCCGCCGATGGACTCGACCAGCTGCCGTTCCGCACCCTGATCGAGCTGATGCAGCGCGATGAAAAATGCTGGGTCAAGGTGTCCGGCTGCGAGCGCATCACCTCGATGGGGCCACCCTTCACCGACGCCGTGCCGTTCGCGAAAAAGATCTGCGAGACCGCGCCGGACCGTGTGATCTGGGGCACCGACTGGCCGCACCCCAACGTCAAGGCGATGCCCAATGACGGCGACCTCGTCGATCTGATCCCGCTGTTCGCGCCGGACCCGGACATGCAGCAGAAAATTCTGGTCGACAACCCTGCGCGACTGTTCGCGTTCGATACCAAATAAAGGACAACCCATGTCGGACGCAAAGATGAAGCCCAAAACCGGCCTGGTGATCACGGCGCATCCCGGCGACTTCGTCTGGCGAGCTGGCGGCGCGATCGCCCTGCACGCCAAGAAGGGCTACAAGGTCAAGATCGTTTGCATGGCCTTCGGTGAGCGCGGTGAGTCGCAGTTCGCCTGGAAGCAGCCCGGTCAGACGCTGGAGAAGGTCAAGGCCGGCCGCCGTGACGAAGCGGAACGCGCCGCCGACATGCTCGGCGCCGAAATCGAGTTCTTCGACGCCGGCGACTATCCGCTCCACCTCACCGAGGCGCACAAGGAGCGGCTAATCGACATTTATCGCGAGCTCAATCCGAGTTTTGTGCTCAGCCATTCGCTGGAAGATCCCTACAACGTCGATCATCCCGCGGCGACCGCCGCCGCCCAGGAGGCCCGCATTATCGCGCAGGCGATGGGCCACAAGCCGGAGGCAGAATACAGCTACTCGGCGCCGCCAGTGTTCTTGTTCGAGCCGCACCAACCGGAAATGTGCAACTTCAAGCCGCAGGT
>NZ_JANXTC010000084.1:0-12238 GCF_025356345.1 Tardiphaga sp. | reverse complement strand
CAAAAACGTCGTTGCCTGATACGGTCCCGGCTCCGCGGAGCGGCATGGCGGCGATGCAAGGGCATCGCCTGAGAATGCCGCACCGCGTCCGGGACACGAGTCCGATCTTTCATATCTCAGGATCAGCCAAAAGGCCGGTCGCAAACTCGCAATGACGGGCTTTACTACCTCGCTCGCGCCTTCGCATTCAACGCCGCGGCCACCCGGCTGACCGGCGGGCGGCCGATCAGCGCGCTGATGGTGTTGGTGGCGGCGAGCAGTTTCTCCATATCCACGCCCGTCGCGATCCCCATGCCTTCCAGCATGTAGACCACATCCTCGGTACCGACATTGCCGGTGGCGCCGGGCGCGTAGGGGCAGCCGCCGAGGCCGCCGGCGGCGCTGTCGATAATGCGAGAGCCCTCCTCCAGTCCGGCATAGAGATTGGCCAGCGCCTGGCCGTAAGTGTCATGAAAATGCATCGCCAGATTCTGCATCGGCACCTCGCCGGCGACCGCGCGGAGCAGCTGCCGCGCCTTTGTTGGCGTACCGACGCCGATGGTGTCGCCAAGTGAGACCTCGTAGCAGCCGAGCTGCCACAGCCGTTTCGAGATATCGACCACAGAGTTCGGAGCGATATCGCCATCATAGGGACAGCCGAGCACGCAGGAGACGTAGCCGCGCACCTTGATGCCATCCGCCCTGGCACGTTCGATCACCGGCCTGAAGCGCTCGATCGACTCCGCGACGGAGCAATTGATATTGGCGCGGGAAAATCCCTCGGAGGCCGAGGCGAATACCGCGATAACTTTTGCACCGACCGCCCGTGCGCCCTCATAGCCCTTCTCATTGGGCACCAGCACGTGGAATTCGCCGGGCAGATCGCGCACGCCGCAAAATACCTGGTCCGAGCCCTGCATCTTCGGGATCGCCTTCGGCGATACGAACGACCCGACCTCGATCGTGTGCAGCCCGGCGGCGAACAGCGCCTTCACAAAACCGATGCGGGCCTCGACGCTGACCGGCATCTGCTCGTTCTGCAGTCCGTCGCGCGGACCGACTTCGATGATGCGAACGGAATTGCTCATGCCGGCTTGGCTTCCGTGAACGGCTCAACCACCGCGAGCTCGACGCCTTCCTGGACGATGTCGCCGACCTTGCATTTGAGCCGCGTCAGCACGCCGGCAAATGGCGCGCGAAGCGTCTGCTCCATCTTCATGACTTCGAGGGTCAGGATCGCCGCGCCCTTCTCCAGCGTCGCGCCCTGCTCGGCCAGCAGCGCCACGACGGTGCCGGGCAGCGGCGCCACGATCCTGTCATCGCCGACCTGCTCCTCGTCGTCGCCGCCAAACGGATCGACCCAGTGGATATCGAACCGGCCGTTCCGCGTCCGCAGATAGAGTTCGTGGCCTTCGATCACGGCCACGATGCGGGAGCGCGTTCCGTCGAGCGTCAGATCGAAATGACCGTCGCGGGCGACCGACGACGTGAAGGCAAATGCCCGATCGCCGATGACGATCCGCGCCGGACCATTGCCATAATGCAGCACGGCCCTGTGCTGATCGACACCATGGCGAAATTCGAACACGCGTTGCCGCCGCCCGACCGGCATCCAGCCCGCCGTCTGCCACGGCGAGGTGACGCCGGACTGCGCGGCCTGTTCGGCGCCGATGATCGCGGCAATAGCGGCGCAACATTCGAGGTCGCCGGGCGCGGCTGCCGGCGGCGTGAGCGCCGCCAGTTCGCGCTCGATGAAGCCAGTGTCGATGGTGTTGGCGCGAACGTCGGCATGCGTCACCAGCGCCGACAAAAACGGGATGTTGGTGACGATGCCACGGACGTCGGTGTCTTCCAGGCCGCGGTTAAGGCGGTCGATCGCGGCGTCGCGCGTCGGCGCCCAGGCGATCACTTTTGCCAGCATCGCGTCGTAATTCGGCGACACGCTGTCGCCCTCGCGATAGCCGGCATCGATACGCAGACCGTTGGTTTCCCCCGGCGTCCGCCAAGTGGTGATACGACCAACCGACGGCATGAAATTCTTGTGCGGGTTTTCCGCATAGACCCGCGCCTCGATGGCATGGCCGTTGAGCTTGATCTGGTCCTGCGCCAGCGGCAGCGTCTCGCCGAACGCGACGCGCAACTGCCACTCTACGAGGTCGATGCCTGTGATCAACTCAGTGACGGGATGCTCGACCTGCAAGCGGGTATTCATCTCGATGAAGAACACATCCTTGCCGTCGGAGACAAATTCGATGGTACCGGCACCGACATAGCTGACGGCGGCCGCCGCTTGTCGTGCCGCAACACAGACCGCTTCGCGCTGGGCCGCATCGAGCGTCGGCGATGGTGCCTCCTCGATCACCTTCTGGTGGCGGCGCTGCAGCGTGCATTCGCGCTCGAATAGCGAGACCAAATTGCCATGGCTGTCGCCGACGATCTGCACCTCGATGTGGCGGGGGTTATCGACATATTTCTCGATCAGCATGCGGTCGTCGCCGAACGCCGCTTTCGCCTCGCGCTTGGCGCTGACGATGGCGGCCGCGAGTTCGCCAGCCGAGCGCACCACGCGCATGCCGCGGCCGCCGCCGCCGGCGGAGGCTTTGACCAGCACCGGAAAGCCGATCTTGCCAGCCTCTTCCGCCAGCGTCGCCTCGTCCTGCGCCTCGCCATGGAAGCCCGGCACCAGCGGCACCCCGGCCTTCTCCATCAATTGCTTGGAGCCCGACTTCGAGCCCATCGCGGTGATCATGGCGGCGGTCGGGCCGACAAAGACCAGCCCGGCATCGGCACAGGCCTGCGCGAAGTCGGCGCTTTCCGACAGAAAGCCGTAACCGGGATGGATCGCCTCGGCGCCGCTGGTCCGCGCGGCCGCGATCACCCTGGCGATGTCGAGATAGGACTCGCGTGCCGGGGCGGCGCCGATCCATACGGCATCATCCGCCTCGGCGACATGCATCGCATCGCGATCGGCATCGGAATAGACGGCGACGCTGCGCAGCCCCATGGCGCGGGCGGTGCGAATGACACGGCAGGCGATCTCGCCGCGGTTGGCAATCAGCAGCGTGCGAAAACGCTGGTACAGTGCGGGTGAAGTCATCATCACATCCTGAACAGGCCGAAGCGGGTCGGTTCGATCGGCGCATTGGCCGAGGCCGACAGGCCTAGCCCCAGCACCAGCCGCGTATCGGCGGGATCGATCACGCCGTCATCCCACAGCCGCGCGGTGGCGTAATACGGGCTGCCCTGGGTCTCGAACTGGTCGCGGGTCGGCTTGCGAAAGGCTTCCTCCTCTTCCGCCGACCAGGTGCCGCCCTTGGCCTCGATATTGTCGCGGCGCAGGCTGCTCAGCACCATCGACGCCTGCTCGCCGCCCATCACCGAGATGCGGGCGTTCGGCCACATCCACAGGAACCTTGGCGAATAGGCGCGGCCGCACATGCCGTAATTGCCGGCGCCGTAGGAGCCGCCGATCACGACGGTGAATTTCGGCACGCCGGCGGTCGCCACCGCGGTGACCAGCTTGGCGCCGTCGCGGGCGATGCCACCGGCCTCGTATTTCTTGCCGACCATGAAGCCGGTGATGTTCTGCAGGAACACCAGCGGGATGTCGCGCTGGCAGCACAGCTCGATGAAATGCGCGCCCTTCAGCGAGGATTCGCTGAACAGGATGCCATTATTGGCGATGATGCCGACCGGAAAACCCCAGATATGCGCGAAGCCGCAGATCAATGTCGTGCCATACAGCTTCTTGAACTCGTCGAATTCGGAGCCATCGACGATCCGCGCGATGATATCGTGCATGTCGAACGGTTTTCGCGCGTCGGCGGGAATCACGCCGTAGAGTTCGTCAGCCGAATACAGCGGATCGCGCGGCGGCTGCGAATTGAGGTCGGCACGCTGCGCGGGCTTCAGGGTGGCGACGATCTTGCGTGCGATGCCGATGGCATGGCCGTCATTCTGCGCATAATGGTCGGTGACCCCCGACTGCCGCGAATGCACGTCGGCGCCGCCGAGTTCTTCCGCGGTGACAATTTCGCCGGTGGCCGCCTTCACCAGCGGCGGGCCGCCGAGAAAGATGGTGCCCTGGTTGCGCACAATGATGCTCTCGTCGGACATCGCCGGCACGTAGGCGCCGCCCGCGGTGCAGGAGCCCATCACGATGGCGATCTGCGCAATACCCTGCGCCGACATCTGCGCCTGATTATAGAAGATGCGGCCGAAATGGCGCTCGTCCGGAAAGATCTCGTCCTGCTGCGGCAAGAAGGCGCCGCCGGAATCCACCATGTAGATGCAGGGCAGGTTGTTCTGCCGTGCAATATCCTGCGCGCGCAGATGCTTCTTCACCGTCATCGGATAATAGGTGCCGCCCTTGATGGTGGCATCATTGGCGACGATCATGCATTCGCGCCCCGCGACGCGGCCGATGCCGGTGACCAGGCTGGCGGAATGCACGTCGCCACCGTAGAGGCCGTGGGCGGCGAGCGGCGACAGTTCCAGGAAGGCGGTGCCGGGATCGATCAGCAGATCGACGCGCTCGCGCGCCAGCATTTTGCCGCGCGCGGTGTGCTTGGCACGGGAGGCCTCGCCGCCGCCGCCGGCGACCGCGCCGAGCTTGTCGCGCAGCTCCGCGAGCTGCGCCTGCATGGCTTCCACGTTACGCTTGAAATCGGACGAGGTGGCATCGAGGGTCGAGCGAAGCGGCATCGGCTTCCGTTTCCTGCATTTTTGTTTTTATTATTGACGCGCCCCGTGACGGGGGATGCCGCGATGGTGTCACTGCCAGGAGGTCGCGCGCAACCCTAACTTTCGGAGATTGTCTGTAGGGTGGGCAAAGCGCGGCGTGCCCACCTATTCTCTGGACGCAGCAACGCGTGGGCACGGCGCGAGAGCGCCTTTGCCCACCCTACGCAGGCGACTAACCCACCCTGCGAACGGCTAGTGCGTCCAGGGCTCGGTGCGGCGGAAGGCAAAATTGTCGGAATAGGCGATCGTGCGCGGCGCCCGCACCTTGGGCTCGATCACCTGATAGGCGATACCCTCGCGCTCGCAATAGGCGACCGCCTCATCCTTGCTCTCGAAATGCAGGCTGAGCTGCTGCTTCATGTCGCCGGAGGAGGTCCAGCCCATCAGCGGCTCGATCACCCGGGCCTGCTCGGGCTCGTAATCCAGCTGCCATTCCCGGGTCTTGGCGAGGCCGGCCTGCATCGCGTTCTTGGCGGCCTTGAAGATGCGTGCGGTCATTTGATGCTACAGCCTGAAAAGATGCGACATTGCGCCAAATTGGTGGAACCGGCGGTCTCGATGTAGTTAATTGTCACGTACAGAACGTGATTCCGCCGTTAGGCGGCTCTTGGAGTTTGGTATAATCTTTCCGCGGCGTCGTGACAATCGGGGCGCGGAACTGGTTATCTCCCTATATTGCTTTCCACCACCCCTGCCCTGAATTCCGCAATCGAACGGCTCCCATGGACATCCAGGCCATTCTCCCCCCCAAAGGACGCGACCTGCGGCTGGACCTGTTCCGCGGCATCGCCAACTGGGCCATTTTCCTCGACCACATCCCCGACAATGTGGTGAACTGGATCACCACCCGGAATTACGGCTTTTCAGACGCCGCCGACCTGTTCGTGTTCATATCCGGCTACACCGCCTCGTTCGTCTACGCCAAGATGATGCTGGAGCGCGGTTTCATCGTCGGCGCCACCCGGCTGTTCAAACGGGTCTGGCAACTTTACGTCGCGCACGTCATCCTGTTCGTGATCTACATCGCGGCGATCGGCTATGTCGCGCAGCGCTACAACGATCCCGACATCATCAACGAGTTCAACGTCGCCGGCCTGGTCGACAACCCGATCCAGACCCTGACCCAGGGCCTGCTGCTGAAATTCAAGCCGCTCAACCTCGACGTGCTGCCGCTATATATCGTGCTGATGGGGTTCTTCCCGCCGGTGCTGTGGATGATGCTGCGCAAGCCGGACCTGACCATGCTGGCCTCGCTGGCGCTGTATTTCGCCGCCCGCCAGTTTGGCTGGAACCTGGCGGCCTATCCGTCCGGCTCATGGTATTTCAACCCCTATACCTGGCAGCTGCTGTTCGTGTTCGGCGCCTGGTTCGCACTCGGCGGCGCGGTCGAATCGCGCTCGGTGATCAAATCGAAAGTGCTGCTGTATTTCGGTCTGGCCTATCTGGTGTTCTCGCTGGTCATGACCATGGCCGGGCGGTTTCCGGATTACGGCCACATGATGCCGGAATGGCTGTTCGAAGCCTTCAATCCCAATGACAAGACCAACCTCGCGCCGTACCGGGTGCTGCATTTCGTCATCATCGCCTTCTTCGTGACGCGGTTCGTCTCGAAGGAATGGCCCGGGCTGCAGTGGCGGATCTTCCAGCCACTGATCAAATGCGGCCAGCAATCGCTGGCGGTGTTCTGCGTCGGCGTGTTCCTGTCGTTCGTCGGCCACTTCCAACTGATGATGAGTTCGGGCTCGCTGATGGCCCAGCTGTTCGTCAGCGCCTCCGGCCTCGCGCTGATGAGCTGCGTGGCCTATTATATTTCGTGGTCGAAGAAGCAGGACAAGCCGCTGCCGAAGCCAGCTCCGCCGTCATCGACGTCGAACGCGGCCTGAGCGCCACGAAAAAGGGAGGGCTTGTGGCCCTCCCCGATCTCGCTGCGACGTCTGCCGCCTACCAGCGGCCACCGCCATAGCCACCGCCGTAACCGTAGCCGCCACCATAGCCATAGCCGCGACGCGGACGATCATAGCCGCCGCGAAATCCATAGCGGGGGCCACCGCCATAATAACGCGGGCCGCCATAGCCATAGCCGTAATTCGGGCGCCGGAAACAGCGGCCATATTCGTCGCAGACCAGCCGAACCTGTTCGATATGGCCAGCCGGACCGGCGCCGTTTACCACGACAAGTCCGTTCGGCATCGCCGACGCCGATCCCGCCGCGAAAGCAACTCCGCCGAGCGCAACCAGACCGGCGAACGCATATTTCAACTTCATTTCAAAAACTCCTCGTTAGGCATCTGGAACGCGCCGTTCTGGGAATGGTTGCGGCGGCTGGCCATGTTCCAAAATCAACCTATCCATGCGTGAATGAACCGGCGCTGAACGGCCGCGAGGCTCGGCCCGATCAGTTCGATCGCGTCAAGGCGGGTTCGCTGGCGCGATCGAAGAACGCCTTCTGCTCGGCCGTGGCTTCCAGCAGCTGGGCATCCTGATCGTAGATGTCGCGGCGGAACTGCACGACATTGTCGCGGCTCATCCACCCCGTGAGATAGATCCACGCCACCGGCACCTTCTTCACCAGCCTGACATCCTGACGTTGCCCGGTGGCAATCGCCGCATCGATTTCGGGGCGCCCCCAGTTCGGCGTGTCCTCGAGCAGCCATGTGGCGAGATCGCGGACATTGTCGACCCGGACGCAGCCATGGCTATCGAAGCGGTAATCATCGCTGAACAGGTTCTTCTGGTTGGTATCATGCATGTAGACCGCATAGGCATTCGGCATGTCGATCCGCAACTGGCCGAGCGCATTCCACGCCCCCGGCTCCTGTCGCACCGTGACGTTCGGCGTCTTGTCGGCCGACCAGTCGATGCCCGAGGGATCAAGCACGCCGTCCTTCGAATCCAGCACCTGCATGTGCATGCGGCTGAGATAGGTCGGGTCCTTGCGCATATGCGCGGCGACTTCGTTCCTGGTAATCGACGCCGGCACCGTCCAGGTCGGATTCAGATTGATGGTGCCGATCTCCGACGTCACGGTAGGCGACGGCTTGTCGGTCTTGCCGACGATCACCCGATAGCGCCGCACCACGATGTCGTTCTCGACCGCCTCGGCATAGGCGCCCGGCAGATTGACGACGACATAGCGCGGGCCGAATTTGAAGCCGATCGCGCCGACGCGCTGCAAGGATGCCTCGAGCTGCTCGATGCGCTTGGTCACGGGGACGTTCAACGCGACCATCGTGCGCGGACCGACATTGCCGGTTGCCAGCAAGCCGTGACGGGTCTGGAAACGCTTCACACCAGCCACCAGCGCGGCGTCAAACGGTCCCTTGGCTTCCGACGAAGCGAGGTCGCCGGAAATCACCAGCCGGTTGCGAAGCATTTCGTCCCGCGGACCGGCCGTGCCGATGGCGAATTTGGCGTCGGTCGGAATTTGCGGCCAGCCGCCAAGCTTCTCGATCAGCGAATAGGCCTCGATCGCCTCGACGAGGCGGCGCGCGGACCCGGGATCGAAGGTCGCTTCGCTGGACTGCGCCAGCGCCGCGGCCGAGCGGGCTTCCGGCGTCAGCGCAGCGGCCACTTCGGAAGTCTTCGCCGCGGCGGAGACCGGCGCCACCGTGCCGACCGCCTGCCCCCGCGCCGCTCCGATGCCACCTTGCAGCATCAGGGTCGTCAACACCATCATCGTGCGTTTCATTGTCGATCCCTGCCCGTCATGCGTGCGGCAGAATAGATCGAGACCGGAAACGATTCGTTAACTACGTCAGCGTGGCTGGCCGTCTCCCTGCGCCCTGCGCGTGTAGAGATGGAATCCGCCATAGATGCCGGAGCGGTCCGCAGCGAGCCCTGCTTCGCTGCGCGCCGCGTCGCGCTGCCAGGTATCGCGGAGCGAAGCCATCTCCGCGCCGTCCAGCGGCGACTCCGCGCCGGCGGTGCGGAAGATCACGCGGACGCCGTCATTGCCGGCGCGGTCGATCGCATTCCACAGCGCGCGGATTTCATCCGGCGCCATCCAGTCCTGCGAATCCAGCAGCACCACGGCATCGATCTGCCGCGCCGGCAGGCTCTCCAGGAAAACGCGCAGATTGGCGTGCACCGGCGTCACGAGTCCCGCGCCCTTCACCATGCTGGCAAAGCGGCTCTGCTGCAGATAGAGCGGCAGGCATTTGTCGCCGGGGCCGACATAGCCGCGGCCAAGCGCCTGCCAGGCGAAATAATTGGTGTCGTTGGGATGCACGTCGATCAGCCGCAACAGCCGCTGGTGCAGCACCTCGTTGAGCGGCTGATCGCCGCCCAGCAAACTGCGCTGCTGTGGCGGGATACCGAGGCTGAACAACAGCGCAGGCGTGCGCGTCATCATCCGGGCGAGGCGCGAGTGAAACAGCCGGTGCAATTTGTCGAGCGCCCGAATCCGCGCCGGAGACTTCGCATCGTCCTTCAGCAGCGCGCCAAGATCGATGCGCGCGATCTTCGCCAGCTGATGCGCGAAGCCGATGAAGCGGCCGAGCGCGCCGTGACGGAAGAAGCCGTCGGTGAAATAGGAATAACGTGGCTTGCCGCGGACATCGCGTTCGTCCCAATAGCCGCGCGCCTCGGCGTCGAGCGCGGGGCGCAGCCGGTCGCGATAGATCGCGGCATTATCGAGCGCGTTGCCTTCGCCAAAGAATTTCCAGAACGTCGCATAGTCCGGCAGTGCGCGCAGGCCGGCGAGCTTCAGTTTCAGCAGCGACAGATGCGCCTCATTGAGATCGATCGCATAGATATGGGCGGGCTTGGCGGCGAGATAGGACAGCGCGTTGCAGCCGCCGCTTGAAATGGTGAGGATGGTCGCGCCTTCGGGAAGCCGCAGCGCCGCCAGATCAGCCTCGGGATCTTCCCATATCTGGGTATAGACCAGACGACGAAACCAGAACGCGAACAGCCGGTCCCAGAGTGTGGCTTCTTCATGCGTCCGGCTGTTGCGAACGGCGTCGGCGATCAAATGCGTGTTCATCGGTTCCTCGAATCCACCATTTGAAACAATTATCAATCGTAGACTGCGGTTTTGCGACACGGACATCCTGTTTTGTGCAAAACGCCGCATTGCCCTGTCACACCTCCGTCGTGTTGCGATGAAAAGCATGGTGCCTGTGCGGATGCCATGAGGTGATACCATGACGATTGTCTCCGATTACGACGATGGCGCCGAACGTTCATGGCCGACGGAAGCGACGCGGCGCATGAACCGGATGTATCGCTGGCAGCGCTTTATCTATGATGCGACCCGACGCTATTATCTGCTCGGCCGCGATCAGTTGATCGATGGCCTGAAGCCCGCCGCCGGTGCCACCTTGCTGGAGATCGGCTGCGGTACCGGCCGCAACCTGATCCATGCCGCCCGCCAATATCCGGATGCCCTGTTCTACGGCATCGACATCTCCACCGAGATGCTGACCACGGCGATCGCCGCGATCAAACGCCGGAACCTCGGCGACGGCGTGCGTGTCGCCCATGGCGACGCCACCGCGTTCGACCCGGCGGCGCTGTTTCGCGTGTCGGCCTTCGACCACATCATGATCTCCTACAGCCTGTCGATGATTCCCGACTGGCACGCCGTGCTCGACAATGCGGTGTTGCGGCTCAAGCCGGGCGGCCAGTTGCACATCGTCGATTTCGGAGATCAGGATCGGCTGCCGCGCATGGCACGTCATTTTCTGCTGCGCTGGCTGGCGCTGTTCGACGTCACGCCGCGGCAGGATTTGCAGGATGTCCTGACCAAGGTAGCGAGCCGTCACAAGGCCGAGCTTGCTTTCGAGCGCCCGTTCCGCGGCTACGCGCAATCCGCCATGCTGACGATGCCTAGCCGGGACCGCTGAGCCTGCGGCGGCCGACGGCACGGCGCGCCTCGACCGCGCCGAACAACAGCAGCGCCAGGACGAATGGCGTCAGATGATAGAACAGCCGGAACAGCAGCAGCACCGCCAGCAACTGCTCGCGGTGCTCGCCGCCCAGTCCGATCAGGATCGTGGCGTCGAATACGCCGATCCCGGCCGGCGCGTGGCTGGCAAAGCCGAGCAACGTGGCGGCGATGAACACCGCCATCACCCGCGCCATGCCGATATCCAGCGCCTCGGGAATCAGCACATACATCGCCAGCGCCGCGGCGCCGAGGTCGATCAGACCGATGCCGATCTGCAGGAACACGTTGCGCCCGCTCGGCAGCGGCACCGACCATCCGCGACGGCCGCATACCCGGTTGCCGCGCCAGGTCCAGCCGATATAAAAAACGATGCCGAGCAACGCGGCGGCCGCGATCGACTGATTGAGGACGGGCGCCAGACGGTCGATCCGGCTGATCGCGTCGGGCTCATGGAGCACGCTGAGGCCGAGCGCCGTGAGGTTGCCAAGCCAGAAGGTCAGGCCGGTGAGAAAGCTGATGCGCGCGACGTCGGCGACGCCGATGCCATAGCGCGCATAGATGCGATAGCGGATCGCCGATGACACCAGCAGCACGGCGCCGGTGCCGTGCGCGATCGGAAAGCTGGTGAAACTCGCCAGCGCCGCGACGCGGAACGGAATGTCGCCACGGCCGAGAATACGCAGTGCGAAGCGGTCATACAGCGTCAGGCTGCCATAGGAGATCGCGACCAGTGCCAGCGACAGCGCGATGCTGGCGGGCGACGTCCGCTGCACGGCGACCAGCACCTCGGCGAAATCGACGCCCTTCAGCGCGCTGCTGAGCGCCATGAAGGCGATCACGGCGATCGCGAGACTGATCGCAAAGCCAAGGCTCTTCCAACCGAAGCGCCTGCCCCAGTCCCGGATCGCAGACAGTGCGGCGGTCATCACAGCAATCTGCCGTCAGGGCCGAAAAACGGATGCGGACCGTCGAATTCCCCGATCGGCATTTGGTGGGTGACGAGCCGGCCTAAACCATCAGCGGGAAACCAGGCGTGCAGATGAAACGCCGGCGGCTCGACCGTGAATGACGGCTCGATCAATTCGCCAAGGTCAAGGGCAACAGCGTGATTCGGCGCCGGGCAGATCGTGGCGGCGACGCCTGCGAAGATCGTCAGCGTCGCGCGGTGAACATGGCCGGCGGCCAGCAATCGCACGCGGGGGTGGTTGCGCAGCAGCGGCTCCAGTTCATCGGCGTTGAAGAGGTTCTGCACGTCCATATGCTCGATGCCGGTCAAAAACGGCGGATGGTGCAGGAATAGCAGCGCCGGACGCTGCGCGGATGACAAGGTCGCCTCCAGCCACCGCAGGGTCCCGGTTTCCAGTTCGCCATGCGGCTGGCCGGCCACGCTGGAATCGAGCAGCACGATGTCGAGCCCCTCGACCTGACGCATCTGGTTGAGCGCGCCGGAGGTGGCGGCATAGGCCTGGTCCGGAAACGCCGCACGCATCAGGTCGCGCGAATCATGGTTGCCGGGAATGCTGATGAAGGGAATTCGAAGCGGTGCCAGTAATTGCCGGAGGTGGTCATATTCCCCGGCAGTCGGCGTGTCCGCGAGATCTCCGGAGATCACCACCAGATCCGGCC
>NZ_JANXTC010000076.1:0-17565 GCF_025356345.1 Tardiphaga sp. | reverse complement strand
CCCGAACCTCCATCGGCGCCGCCGCCGCCCTGTTGCGGGACTGGATGGCGACGCGCTCATGCACGTTGAAGCCGTTGGAATAGGGCACATGCGGCCGCCATGCGTCGCCATAGAAGCTGGTGTCGAGATGGATGTGGCCTTCGACCATGCCGGGCACCACCAGCGCGCCGCCGAGGTCGATTGTCGTAATGGCTGAAGGTGGGCTGCCTTCGGGCGTGATCGCGACGATGCGGCCCGACGCGACGGCGATGTCGTTGACCGTGCCGTCGGAAAACCGGGCGCGGGTGAACAGCGTGTCGATCGTGCTCAAGATAGTCCCCTTGGTTATTCAGAGAGTATCCTGCAGCCTGTCATGAGCAACAACAAGCGTCGCGCCGCGGCGCGGCCGGTGTAGGATGCGCGTCACGATGAGTAGGGGAGCAGCCGGTGTCCAGCGCTAAAGCCAAGTCCGTCGCTCGCGGCCGGCCGCGGTCGGCGGAGACCGAGCAGGCCATTCTGCACAGCGCCTATCGCCTCATGGCGTCGGAGGGACTGGCAGCGGCCAGCATCGATGCCATCGCCCGGGACGGCGGCGTCTCCCGGATGACGGTCTACAAATGGTGGCCGTCGCGCGAGGCGCTGCTGATCGACGCCTTCCTGCGGCAGGCGGCGACGATGCTGCCATTGCCGGAGGCCGGCGATCCGCTGCTGCGGTTGCGCCGGCATGCCGTCGCCTATATCCGGGCGCTGAACGGCGACTTTGGCAAGGTACAGCTCGCCGTTATCGCGGAATGCGTGGCCCGTACCGGTTCGGCGAAGATCTTCTCGGAACGTTATCTCGCCATTCGCCGCGACGCGGCGGTCAAGATCATCCGGACCGGACAAAAGAGCGGACGGATCACGGCGACGGAAGCGGCGGGCGATCTGTACGACCGCATCTATGGCACGCTGTTCTACCAATATGTGTTCGGCTTTCGCGCGTTGAGCCCAGGCTATGCGGAAAAACTCGTCAACGCGGTGCTGGCTGGCGCGCCCGGCGAAACCACGTCCAGGTCTCCCGGGTGACGGCGAGGTAGCCGTCGCCGCGATGCGCGATGCGCGAATCGACGATGTCGTTGAGCTTCGGCAGCGCGTGAAACGGGACCGAAGGATAGGCGTGATGTTCGACATGGAACGGCATGTTCCAGCTGAACCACTTCATCAACTGGCCGGTATAGGTGGTCCGGGTGTTTTCAAAGGCGCTTCTTGTATGCTCGCAGCCGGTGTGTTCGGCGAACAGATAGGGCCGCAGGAACCATTGACCGACCACCAGCGGGATCAGCCAGACCCACAGCAGCAAGGTCGACGACAGCGCCACCGACGCGATCAGCAGCAGCAGATAGACCAGCGCATAGCTGCGCGCCTCACGCACCACCATGGCGCGCTTGTTGTCGGGAATCCACGGCACCGTCACCGTGCCGGTGATGGCATGGCGGAGCATCAGCCGGACCCGCTTGAACAGATATACGATGCCCGAATAGGCAATCGCGAGCTGGGCGTCGGAGCGGGGCACCGTGGCGAACATCAGTTCGGGATCGCGCGCGGGATCCTGCGTGAAGCGGTGGTGATCCCAGTGAAACAGCGCGTAATATTCGTAAGGGTACAGGATGGTCAGCGACGACAGATGGCCGAGCGCGGTGTTCAGCCAGCGGGTGCGGAACACGGTCTTGTGCGCGGCTTCATGGACCGGCATGAACAAGAACGCGACCAGAAAACCCTGGGCAATGATCAGCGGCACGGCGAACAGCACGCCGTAGCGGGTCAGCACCATCCAGAGCAGCGTGCCGTTCAGCAGGATCGCGCCGAAATGCGACAGCGCCCGCAGCGCCCCGGGCGCGTTGGAGCGCACCGATAATTTCTTTAACTGCGCCGGGGTGAGGGCGCGTGCCTCGATGGTTCGGTCAGCCTGCGGATCCATGGTCATTCGATTGTCCCGTGGTGTCAGTCGTTCAGGAAGGCGCTGATGCTGGCATTGAGAAAGGCGCGGTCGGCCGGGATCAGCGCCGGATTGCCGGCGCGGTGGCCATACAGCGACGGGATCGGCTTCAGTTCGGCGGAGCGCGCCTGGGTCAGCAACGGCAGTTCGTCCGCATTGTCGCCGACCTGGAAATAGCCGTCGGTCTGGCCCGGCATCAACAGCACCCGTGCCTTGATCGCGGCCAGTGCCCGGGTGAGGTCGCCGCCATAGGCCTCGCATTGCGAAATGTCGCCATGCTGCCAGATCCGGATCTGCGCCAGCAGATCATTGGCGTCGCGCCGCGCGAAGGCGCCATCCCAGGACCGCGCCAGGAAATCCTCCAGCGAGCTGAAGCCGAGCGCGCGCCACAATTCGTCGCGGTAGAAACCGTGCGACATCGCCCAGCCGGCATAGACGCGTCCCATCGCGCGCAGCCCGGCGGCGGGCCTGGCGATGAAGCGGCCGTCGACGAAGGCCGGATCGGCGGTCAGGGCCGCCTTGACGCCTTCGAGAAAGACGTAGTTGAACGGTGAGCAGCGGGCGCTGCCGCAGACGATCGCCGCGCGTTGCACCATGTCCGGATAGGCCGCGGCCCAGTGATAGGCCTGCATCGCGCCCATCGACCAGCCATACACCATGGCGATGGTCGAGACGCCGAACTGCTCGGTGATCAGCCGGTGCTGCACGGCGACCGCATCATGATAGCTGACGGCTGGAAACGGCGTATCGCCGAGGCGGGAAGCGTTCGACGGCGACGACGACAGACCATTCCCGAACAGGTTCGGGATGATGACAAAATAGCGGTCGGGGTCGAGCGCGTTGCCCGGAGCCACCAGCCATTCGGTGTCATGATGCTGGGCGCCGAACGAGGTCGGATAGACGATGACATTGTCGCGGGCGGCGTTAAGCCGGCCATAGGTCTGGTACGCCAGCCGCATGTCCGGAAACATCTCGCCGGACCGTAGCCTCACGTCGCCGGCGTCGAATGTTTGATAATCGCGCGGCAATGTCATGCACCGATTCCCGACGTGTGGCCCGTGGCCAATTTCCATTAGTGGATCATTTGTACAGTTAATATGACGCCCGGCCAATGCCGAACAAGCGCCGCGGCGGCGCAATTGCGGGCAGCGGTCTGCCCGTTATCCGCGCGGCGCTGCCATCATTCGAGGTTCAAAACCGAAGAATGACCGCGCCGGTGCGACTTGGGCACGCGTGCCCGCATTTTCGAATAGCAACAATGTGCTGATTGGAGGTCAAATCGGGTAATTTATCCACAAAAGCGCTGCCCATGGCTTGCCAGTTAGGCTAAGCCACGCCCCCGCACACCGCTCTGGCTGCCATGCGCGTCCCGCGCCGGCATCGCAATTCCCGGAAGAGATGATGATTGATACCGCAAGCTTCGTGCCCACCGCCGCTGTTCCGCGTCGCGACAAGCCCCTGAATTCGCCGGCGCAGGTTCTGCTGGCGAGCCTGATCGGCACGACGATCGAATTCTTCGATTTCTATGTCTATGCGACCGCGGCCGTGCTGATCTTTCCGACGCTGTTCTTTCCCAACTCCGACCCGACCACGGCGCTGCTAGCGTCGTTCGCCACCTTCTCGATCGCGTTCTTCGCGCGCCCGTTCGGCGCCATCGTGTTCGGCCATTACGGCGACCGGATCGGCCGCAAGACCACGCTGATCGCAGCCTTGCTGACGATGGGCATTTCGACGGTGGTGATCGGCCTGCTGCCGACCTATTCGCAGATCGGCGTCGCCGCTCCGCTGTTGCTGGCGCTGTGCCGCTTCGGCCAGGGTTTCGGGCTTGGCGGCGAGTGGGGTGGCGCGGTGCTGCTGGCCACCGAGAATGCGCCGGAAGGCAAGCGCTCGTGGTACGGCATGTTTCCGCAGTTCGGCGCGCCGCTCGGCCTGTTTCTCGCCTCCGGCGCATTCTGGATCCTGCTGCACTTCATGTCGCAGGATTCGCTGCTGAGCTGGGGCTGGCGGATTCCCTTCATCGCCTCGATCGCGCTGATCGGGATCGGCCTGTGGGTGCGGTTGTCGATCACCGAAACTCCGGAATTCCAGAAGGCCATCGACCAGGCCGAGCGCGTCGCGGTGCCCGGCCTGGAATTGCTGCGCAACCACAAGCGCAGCCTGTTCCTCGGCACCTTCCTGGCGCTGGTGACCTTCGTGTTGTTCTACATCTGCTCGGCCTATCTGCTGGGCTACAACGTCAAGGTGGTCGGCATCTCGTTCCTCGACGCGCTGAAGGTGCAGATCTACGGTTCGGTACTGTTCGGCATCAGCACCGTCGCGGCGGGCAAGCTCGGCGATCATTTCGGACGCCGCAATTTGCTGATCTGGAGCACCATCGCGGTGGCGCTGTTCTCGTTCGCGCTGGGGCCGTTGCTGACCGCCGGCATCGCCGGCATCTACGGCTTCATCACCATCGGCATGCTGATGTTCGGCCTGAATTACGGCGTCATCGGCACCGCGCTGGCGGCACCGTTCCCGACCCAGGTGCGCTATACCGGCGCCTCGATCACCTTCAACCTGGCCGGCATTTTCGGCGCTTCGCTGGCGCCCTATATCGCCACCTGGCTGCAGGCCAATTATGGCATGAACTATGTCGGCTATTATTTGCTGGCGGCGTCGCTGGTGACGCTGGCCTGCATCTTCGCGCTGCCGAAGGACGATATCTGATCGCATTCCGGCGGCATTGCATTCCGGCGGCCAAGACGACAAGCTGGCCGCCGGAATTATCGAAAGAGGCTGCCATGAACGTCCATTCGCGCAACATTTCCACGCCGATCGATCCGGTACGGCTCGACCGGCTGGCCGAGGTTGCCATCAAGGTCGGGCTGCAACTGGCGGCGGGGCAGGATCTGCTGATCACCGCGCCGTCGGCGGCGCTGCCGCTGGTGCGGCGGATCGCCGAACATGCCTACAAGGCCGGCGCCGGCCTGGTGACGCCGTTCTTGTCCGACGAAGACATCACGCTGTCGCGCTACCGTTACGGCGCCGATGCCAGTTTCGACCGCGCCGCCGGCTGGCTCTATGAGGGCATGGCCGAGGCGCTCGGCAACAACACCGCGCGGCTCGCCATCGTCGGCGATAATCCGATGCTGCTGTCGAACGAAGACCCCGCAAAAGTGTCGCGCGCGAGCAAGGCCAACTCGATCGCCTACCAGCCGGCGCTGCAGAAGATCGTCGGCTTCGACGTCAACTGGAACATCCTGGCCTATCCGACCGCGTCATGGGCGATGCAGGTATTTCCCGGCGACGACGAGGACGTCGCGGTCGGCAAATTGGCCGATGCGATCTTCGCCGCCTCGCGCGTCGACAATGACAATCCCGTCGCCGCCTGGAACAAGCATAATGCGATGCTGCGCGAGCGCACCGAATGGCTGAACGGCCAGCGCTTTCACGCGCTGCATTTCACCGGGCCCGGCACTGATCTGTCGGTCGGCCTCGCCGACGGCCATGAATGGCAGGGCGGCGCCTCCACCGCCAAGAACGGCATCATCTGCAACGCCAACATCCCGACCGAGGAAGTGTTCACCACGCCGCATGCACTGCGGGTCAGCGGTCATGTCAGCAGCACCAAGCCGTTGTCCTACCAGGGCACCCTGATCGAGGATATTTCGGTGCGTTTCGAGGATGGCCGCATCGTCGAGGCCAAGGCATCGCGCGGCGCCGAGGTGTTGAACAAGGTGCTCGATACCGACGAGGGCGCGCGACGGCTCGGCGAGGTGGCGCTGGTGCCGCATTCCTCGCCGATCTCCGCCAGCGGATTGCTGTTCTACAACACGCTGTTCGACGAGAACGCCGCCTGCCACATCGCGCTCGGCCAGTGCTATTCAAAGTGCTTCATCGATGGTGGCACTCTGACGCCCGAGCAGATCGCGGCGCAGGGCGGCAACAAGAGCTTGATCCACATCGACTGGATGATCGGGTCGCAGCATATCGACGTCGACGGCGTCCATGCCGATGGCCGCCGTGTGCCGGTGTTCCGCAAGGGCGAGTGGGCCTGACCCTGATTGTGTTATGCTCCATGGGTGCGCGGCGCTTTCGGCCGCGCGCCTTAACCGGATGCCGCTCAGCATGACCAGTGGCAACGATTTTTACGGCAGCATTGCCGTCTTCCGCGGTTTTGGCAGGCTGATGGACCCGGCATTGTATGTGCCGCTGCCGGAGGACTGGACCATCGGCGTCGCCGATATCGTGCAATCCACCAAGGCGATCGCGGAGCAGCGCTACAAGGCCGTCAACATGGCGGGCGCCGCGGTGATTGCCGCGGTGACCAATGCGCTGGACGGGCGCGAGTTTCCGTTCGTGTTCGGGGGCGACGGCGCCAGTTTCGCGGTGGCGCCGGGCGACCTCGATCGCGCGCAGGAGGCGCTGGCGGCCACGGCGGCCTGGGTGGAGGCCGATCTCAAACTGACCATGCGCGTGGCGCTGGTGCCGGTTTCGCAGATTCGCGCGCGGGGTCTTGATGTGCGCGTCGCGCGTTTCGGGCCGTCGCCGAACGTTTCCTATGCGATGTTTTCCGGCGGCGGCCTGGTCTGGGCCGAGGCCGCCATGAAGCGTGGCGAATTCGCGGTGGCGCCAGCGCCGCCTGGGGCCATTCCCGATCTCTCCGGCCTGTCGTGCCGGTTCGAGGAAATGCCCTCGGTGCGCGGTCTGATCCTTTCGGTGCTGGTGGTGCCGGCAGAATTGGCCGACGGGGCCGAATTCCGCCGCACCATCGAACAGATCATTGCGCTGATCGAAAGCAGTCCGGATGCCGGGCGGCCGGTACCCGCCAATGGCCCGGCGCTGAAATGGCCGCCGGCGGGGCTCGGTTTCGAGTTTCGTGCAGAGCGCGGTCATGGCCCCGCGGCGCTGCGCCACGTCCGGGTGCTGGGTCGTACCCTGCTGGCTTTCGTCGTGATGCGCTTCGGTATCAGTGTCGGTGGCTTCGTGCCGAAGACCTATGTGCAGCAACTGGTAGAAAATTCCGACTTCCGCAAATATGATGACGGCCTGCGGATGATCCTCGACTGCACGCCGGAACTGGAAAGCGCGTTGGAGCGCCGTCTTGTTGTCGCGGCGGTGGCGGGTACGATCCGCTACGGGCTGCACCGCCAGGACGCCGCGATGATGACCTGCTTCACGCCGTCCGCCTTGCGCAGTGATCACGTTCACTTCATCGACGGCGCCCGCGGCGGCTATGCCTCCGCGGCGACGGCGCTGAAGGCGATGAAGGGTTAACGAGCGTACGTGTCCCGGACGCGGAGCACTGCGCCTCCGCAAGGAGGTGTAGTGCTCCGCGGGGCCGGGACCGCCACGAACACAGCGCTTCGTGCCGCGTCGCGTCCGGGACACCAGTGTTCATCTTAACGGCTCAGGTCCTACCGCCCGATGCGGGTCCAGTTCTCGCCGCCGCAGAACGCTCCGACGCAGCCTTCGACCCGGAGCGTGTCCGGGCCGGCCACGGCGACGTTGCTGACATAGGTCTTGCCGTCATCGGCATTGTAGATCTGGCCTGACCATTTGTTCGGTCCGACCTGCCGCATGTCAATGAAAAGACCGAGGCCGATGATGGGGCGCGTCGCGCGGGCGGGATCGGGATTCTTGTCGTCGATCGGCGGCTTGCCGGTCTTGGGGTCGATCTTCTCGCGCAACGACATCACGGTGGCGCACAGGCCGCCGCCGCATTTGCTGACCCGAACCCGGGCATCGCCAGCCTGGGTCTCCCAGATGCCGGTGGGCTCGCCGGACTGCGCCGTGGCGGCGGGGCCGGCCAGCAGCACACCAAGTGTCGCGATCATCACGGCAAATCTGAACTTCATGTATTTTTCCTCGAGATGGCGGCCTGCATACCAAGAAATCGGATTTGTGCAATGCCGGATCGGGTTTTCAATCGCGCGACCCGGCCGTCATTCGACGGCTCACCACGGCAGGCCGCACAGATCGATCTCGCCCTCATGCGGTGCCCGCTTCAGATAGGACACCAACGGCAGCAACGCGTCAAAACGCACCCGTTGGCCGCGCTGTTGCGCGAAAACCTCACCGGCAAACGGCTTCCAGCTGCGGGCGGTGTAGAAATCCGCATTGTGTTGTCTGCAGAACAGCAGTGCAAAATCGGTGGCACGCTCGTCCTTCAGCGTCTGCAGCGCGGCGTTGAGCGCCACGCTGGCGAAGCCGCGGCGTCGGAAGTCCGGATGGGTCGCAACCCCGCCTATGCCGCCGATGCGGATCGGACGATCCTTCCAGACGCCCTCGCGGCGGCAGATGCCGACGTGACAGACCGGCTGTTCATCGGCCAGCACGATCACCCGCAATTCGGCGCGGGCATATTCGATGCGGTCGGTGGTGCGTTTTTCCGCGGCCTGCGGCCAAACCCGTTCGAACAGCGGCTGCACCATGGGCCATGATGCCTCCCCCGTCAGAATTTCGATCTCGATGTTCATTTTGCCCGGTACCCCTGCGCGCTTTGCCCTGTCCTATAGAGCGACATGGCTCCGCGGCATAATTCCGCGCGAAGGGGAGTATTTAACAACCATGGAACCTTCTATAAGGGGTTCCGTTAGACCTACGTCTCCCATCATTTTTGTGGACCATCACCGATGACCTTCACGCTTCCCAATCTGCCTTACGCCTATGACGCGCTTGCGCCCCATATGTCGAAGGAAACGCTGGAATTTCATCACGATAAGCACCATCAGGCTTATGTGACGAACGGCAATAACCTGCTCAAGGGCACGGAATTCGAGGGCAAGTCCCTTGAGGAAATCGTCAAGGGCTCGTTCGGCAAGAATGCGCCGTTGTTCAACAATGCGGGCCAGCACTATAATCACCTGCACTTCTGGAACTGGATGAAGCCGAATGGCGGCGGCGACAAGCTGCCCGGCCGTCTCGAGAAGAAGATCACCGAGGATCTCGGCGGTCTCGAAAAGTTCAAGACCGACTTCGCCGCCGCCGGCGTCGGCCAGTTCGGCTCCGGCTGGGCCTGGCTGTCGGTCAAGAATGGCAAGCTGGAAATCTCCAAGACCGCGAACGGCGAAAGCCCGCTGGTCCATGGTGCCACGCCGATCCTCGGCGTCGACGTCTGGGAGCACTCCTACTACATCGATTACCGCAACCGCCGCCCGGACTATTTGAAGGCGTTCGTTGATCATCTCGTGAACTGGGAATATGTCGACGAGCAGCTCGGCAAGGCCGGCGTGTAAGCGTCGTCTTTGATTGAATAAGAAGGGCGGTGGCGCAAGCTGCCGCCCTTTCGTTTGTAATGTGCGATGATGCGAGTGGCTTCCCTCCCCCTTGTGGGGAGGGTCGGCCGAACGAGGCGATGCGGAGCATCGCTGGAGTGGAGGCCGGGGTGGGGGTGCCGCGGGCTCGGCGTGCGTGGCACCCCACCCGACCGGCCTTCGGCCGGCCACCCTCCCCACAAGGGGGAGGGAAGAGGACGGAGCATGCTGAATTACATCCTGGTCTTTATCGGCGGCGGCCTCGGCGCGACGTTGCGTCATACCGTCAATGTCAGCTGCGCGCGCTGCCTCGGCACCGCCTTTCCGTGGGGCACCTTCATCATCAACATCACCGGCTCGACCGTGATGGGCCTGATCGCCGGCTACCTCGCCTTCAAGGGGCAGGCCTCGCAGCCCTGGCGGCTGTTTCTGATGACCGGTATCCTTGGCGGCTACACCACGTTTTCGGCGTTCTCGCTGGATGCGGCGCTGCTCTATGAGCGTGGCGAACTCGGTCTGGCGCTGGCCTATGTGTTGGGCTCGGTGGTGTTGTCCGTCGTCGGGCTGTTCGCAGGGCTGGCACTGGTCCGGCATTTCGCCTGAGCCGGGCGTTGCACCGGGGTATGTTATAATATAACAGTTTCCACAGGGCGGCCTCGGGCCGCCTGATCTGTTTGCCCGGACCCCGCCGATGGCGCATTCGCACGACCACCCGCATCCCCATGGTCACAGCCATGGTCCGGCCTCCCCGCATCCGGCCCAGCCGGCGCCATGGTCGATCCTGCGTATGGCCCTGCTCGGGCGGCTGGCGGCGGCCCTGGCGCTCAGCGCGGGCCTGTGGGCGATCGTTTTGATGGCGATGCGCTGATGGTCGCCCAATTGACCTTCTCCGACGTGACGCTGGGCTATGACCGCCATCCGGCGGTGCATCATCTCAATGGCGAGATCGCCGCGGGCTCCCTGCTGGCGATTGTCGGCCCCACTGGCGCCGGCAAGTCGACGCTGTTCCGCGGCATCGTCGGCATCCTGAAGCCGCTCGCTGGCTCGATCGGGCTCGGCGACCTGAAACCGCGCGAAATCGCCTATCTGCCGCAGAGCGTCGATATCGATCGGACGTTTCCGATCTCGGTGTTCGATTTCGTCGGCACCGGGCTGTGGCGCTCCACCGGCCTGTTCGGCGGGCTTGGTCGCAAGGCGCAGGGCCAGATCGCCAACGCGCTCGCTTCCGTCGGTCTCAATGGCTTCGAGAACCGTACCATCGGCACGCTGTCCGGTGGCCAGATGCAACGCATGCTGTTCGCGCGGGTGCTGCTGCAGGACGCCCGCGTCATCGTGCTCGACGAGCCATTCAACGCCATCGACGCCAAGACCTCGGCCGATCTGATCGGGCTGGTCCGGCACTGGCACGCCGAGCAGCGCACCGTACTGGCCGCGCTGCACGACATGGATCTGGTGCGTGCCAATTTTCCCGAGACCCTGCTACTGGCGCGCGGCGCCGTGGCCTGGGGCGCGACCGCGCAGGTACTGACGAGTGAGAACCTGCGGCAGGCGCGGCGGATGTGCGAGGCCTTCGACGACGGCGCCGGCGCCTGTGTCGTCGACACGGCGCGACCGCGGGCGGCATGAGCCCATGATCTACGACGCGCTGGTGGCGCCCTTCACCGATTTCGAATTCATGCGCCGTGCGCTGGCCGGCGTGGTCGCGCTGGCGTTGGGCGGCGCCCCGATCGGCGTGTTTTTGATGCTGCGGCGGATGAGCCTCGTGGGCGACGCGATGGCGCATGCGATCCTGCCCGGCGCCGCGGTGGGCTTCTTGTTCTCGGGTCTCAATCTGTTCGCCATGACCTTTGGCGGGCTGATCGCCGGCTTCTCGGTGGCCTTGCTGGCAGGCCTCGTCTCGCGCGTCACCGAGATCAAGGAAGACGCCTCGCTGGCGGCGTTCTACCTGGTGTCGCTGGCGCTCGGCGTCACCATCGTCTCGATGCGCGGCACCAATATCGACCTGCTCCACGTGCTGTTCGGCAACATCCTGGCGATGGATGACCAGACCCTGCTGGTGATCGCCTTCAACGCGACGATCACATTGATCATGCTGGCCATCATCTATCGGCCGCTGGTGATCGAATGCGTCGATCCGGTCTTCCTGCGCACGGTGAGCCGCGCCGGTGCGCCCGCGCATCTGGTGTTTCTGGCGCTGGTGGTGCTCAACCTCGTCAACGGCTTTCACGCGCTCGGCACGCTGCTGGCGGTGGGGCTGATGGTGCTGCCGGCGGGGATCGCGCGGTTCTGGTCGCGCGACATCACCGGGATGATGATGATCGCGGTGGCGAGCGCGATGGCCTCCGGCTATTTCGGGCTGGTGCTGTCGTTCCAGACCAAGGTGCCGTCGGGACCCGCGATCATTCTGGTCGCGGCCGGGCTGTATGTGTTCTCGGTGCTGTTCGGCAATGTCCGCGGCCTGTTGCGGCAGTTGTTTCCCGGCCGGCATCTCGAAGCATGATCGGACAGTTCTTGCGGCAATTTTGTGTTGTTGGTCTGGTTGCGCTCGCGCTGATGGGTACCAAGCCGCTGTATGCGCAGGAGAAAGTCGACGTTGTCGCCAGCTTTTCGATTCTTGGCGATATTGTGAAAAACGTTGGCGGCGATCGCGTCAGCGTCACCACGCTGATCGGGCCGAATGGCGATGCCCATGTCTTTACGCCGTCGCCGCTCGACGCCAAGAAGATCGCCGATGCGCGGCTGGTGGTGGTCAACGGCCTCGGCTTCGAGGGTTGGCTGCCGCGGCTGGTGAAATCCGCCGGCGGCACGGCCGTGATCGTCACCGCCACCCATGGGATCGCGCCGCGTGAACGGGATGCCCACGCCGATCCGCATGCCTGGCAGTCGGTGATCAACGCCAAAATCTATGTCGCCAATATCCGCGCGGCGCTGGTCGCAGTCGATCCGGCCGGCGAGGCGGCCTACAAGGCTCATGCCGACGCCTATCTGGCGCGGCTTGATGTGCTCGATGGCGAGGTCCGGACGGCGATGGCCGCCATTTCCGAAGCCCGCCGCCAGGTAATCTCGAGCCATGACGCCTTCGGCTATTTCGCCGCCGCCTATGGCGTCACTTTCATCGCGCCGCAGGGTGTCTCCACCGAGGCCGAGCCCTCCGCCCGCGACATCGCCCGCATCATCACCCAGATCAAGGCGGCCAACATCCCCGCGGTTTTTCTCGAAAATATCAGCGATCCCCGTTTGATGCGCCGGATCAGCGCCGAGACCGGGGCGAAGATCGGCGGAACGCTGTATTCCGACAGCCTGACGCAGGAAAACGGCGACGCCCCCACTTACATTGATATGGTCAGGCACAATATAAAGGCGCTGACGAGCGCGCTGAACTGACTGGCGCAGGGCCACCCCTGCGAATGGCGCTGCCAATATCCCCGCCGGAGTAATCATGTCTGAAACGACCGCCGCCAAAATCCCCGTGACCGTGCTGACCGGCTATCTCGGCGCCGGCAAGACCACGCTGTTGAACCGCATCCTGTCGGAGAACCACGGCAAGAAATACGCCGTGATCGTCAACGAGTTCGGCGAGATCGGCATCGACAATGATTTGATCATCGGCGCGGATGAAGAAGTGTTCGAGATGAACAATGGCTGCGTCTGCTGCACGGTGCGCGGCGATCTGGTGCGCATCCTCGGCGGCCTGATGAAGCGCAAGGGTAAGTTCGACGCCATCATCCTGGAGACCACCGGCCTCGCCGATCCCGCGCCGGTGGCGCAGACCTTCTTTGTCGACGAGGATGTGCAGCTGCACACAAGGCTCGACGCCGTGGTGACGGTGGCCGACGCCAAATGGCTGAGCGCGCGGCTCAAGGACGCGCCGGAAGCCAAGAACCAGATCGCCTTCGCCGACGTCATCGTGCTCAACAAGATCGATCTGGTGACCCAGCCCGAACTCGCCGAAGTCGAGGCCCGGATCCGCGCCATCAACCCCTACGCCAAGCTGCACCGCACCGAGCGCGCGCAGGTCAAATTGTCCGACGTGCTGGAGCAGGGCGCTTTCGATCTCGATCGCATTCTGGAGATCGAGCCGGAGTTTCTCGACGCCGGCGAGGCGCATGACCACGATCATCATGGTCACGATCACGGCCATCACCACGATCACGATCACAGCCATGGCGGCATGAAGCACTATCATGACGAGCACATGCAGTCGCTGTCGCTGCGATCCGACAAGCCGCTCGATCCCTCGACCTTCATGCCGTGGCTGCAGGGGTTGGTACAGGCGGAAGGCGCCAAGATCCTGCGCTCCAAGGGGATCATCTCATTCCATGGCGACGATGAACGCTATGTCTTCCAGGGCGTGCACATGATGCTGGAAGGTGATCACCAGCGACCGTGGAAGGAGGGCGAGAAGCGCGAGAGCCGCCTCGTCTTCATCGGTCGCGAATTGCCGGAGCAGATGATCCGCGACGGCTTCGCCAACCTGATCCCCGTCTGATGTCCGATTTCGATCCGCTGCGGGAGCAGGAATCCATCGTCTCGGTTACCGACCGCGTCCGTCCCGTCACGATCGGCGCGGCGGTGGTGGCCGTGCATTTTTTTGGCGACACCGCGATCTTTGTCGGCGCCGAGGAAAGCGTCACGCTGGTCGACGGGATGGGCCAGACCGTGGTGCCAGTGCATAGCGGTGGCATTCTGTGCTCGGTCGCCGATGACAAGCGTATCCTGCTCGGCGGCGATGACGGCAGACTGGTTGAACTCAACCGCGACCGCGACGTCGCGGTGCTGGCCACCGACGCCAGGCGGCGCTGGATCGACAATGTCGCCCTGCATCCCGATGGCGCGGTGGCGTGGTCGGCCGGCAAGACGGCGTTTGTCCGCCCGCCAAAAGGCGAGGAGAAATCCTTTGAAGTCCCCTCCACGGTCGGTGGTCTGGCGTTCGCGCCAAAAGGCCTGCGGCTGGCGATCGCGCATTACAATGGCGTGACGCTGTGGTTCCCCAACATGGCCGCCAATGCCGAAGTGCTGGAATGGGCCGGCTCGCATCTCGGCGTCGTTTTCAGCCCGGATAACAAGTTTCTGGTCACCGCGATGCACGAGCCGGCGCTGCATGGCTGGCGACTGGCGGATGGCAAGCATATGCGGATGACCGGCTATCCGGCGCGGGTGCGTTCGATCTCGTGGAGCGCCGGCGGCAAGGCGCTGGCCACCTCCGGCGCCGACAGCGTGATCATGTGGCCGTTCGGCAGCAAGGACGGCCCGATGGGCAAGGAGCCGGCGATGCTGGCGCCGCTTAAGGCCAAGGTCACCATGGTGGCCTGCCATCCCAAACAGGACATCCTCGCCTGCGGCTACAGCAACGGCACCATTCTGATGGTGCGGACTACCGATGGCGCCGAGGTTCTGGTGCGCGCCAACAAGGGCGAGCCGGTCACGGCGCTGGCCTGGAACGCCAAGGGAACGCTGCTCGGCTTCGCCGATCAGAATGGCGATTCGGGGTTGCTGGAGCTCTGACCAATGGCGGCTGCTCTCGAAGCCTGAGCCCGGGACGCGGTGATCCTTAACCGCGTCTCGAAGGAGGGCCGCAGGTGGCTCGGCCTCCGCCTCATGGCTCGAGACGCGCGCAAGAGCGCGCTCCTCACCATGAGGAAGGTGGAATGGCTCTATCCGAAAATGCTCCAGCACCGCGTCCGAGGCACCATTTTGGCTGCACCTGAGCGCGTCGGGATGGTTCGCGCCTACTTCAGCAGCGCGCGGATCTTGTCCGCACCCGCTGGCGTGACGGGATTGTAGACCACCATGTTGAGGTCGGGCCGACCATCGACGGCGAATGACGAAAATTCCATCGACAACGATCCGGCGATCGGATGTTGCAGGACCTTCGTGCCATCGCCGTGCTGGCCCTGCACATCGTTGTCGCGCCACATCGTCGCGAATTCGGGGCTGGTCGCGCACAGCTCATCGACCAGCGACTGCACGTTGCCCGCCGCACCGGCACGCGCCACATCCGCGCGGAAGGACGCCACCACATATCGCGCGATGCTTTGCCAGTTGGGCTGCGCTGCCCGGACGTGGCTGTCCCGGAACATCAGGCGCAGAACATTGCGCTGCCCATCCGGCAGCGTGCTGTAGTCAGTGAGGACCGCCGCTGCGGCTCTGTTCCACGCGATCACGTCCCATGTCGCCGTGCGAATGAAAGCGGGACTGTATTCCAGCGTATCGAGCACGCGTTGCAGGCGGGGTGAGATACCTTCCGGCGCGTGATAACGGGCTGCGGGGAGCCGGCCGAGACCGAGCAGAAAAAGATGTTCGCGTTCCGCCGACGTCAGCATCATGGCGCGGGCGATACGATCCAGCACGTCCGCGGAAGGCGCGCCGCCGCGCCCTTGCTCCAGCCAAGTGTACCAGGTGGCGCTGATATTGGCGCGCTGCGCCACCTCTTCGCGCCGAAGTCCCGGCGTTCGTCGCCGCCGCGGCGGAAAGCCGAAAGCCGTCGGATCGAGCTTGGCGCGGCGATCCTTCAGATAAGTCCCCAGCGAGTTTTCGTGCATCATCCTGTTAGTTCTTATACTATTGTAATCTCACTACTTTACCCGAATATGAAACCTACCATATCCCTGCATGCTGAACAGGGAGTGTTTTCTCATGCGTGTATTCGTTACCGGCGCCGCCGGATTTATCGGCAGCGAAACGACCAAGGAACTCATTGCAAACGGACATCAGGTCGTAGGCCTCGCGCGCTCCGAAGCGAACGTCGCCACGCTTCAGAAGCTGGGTGCGGAGGTTCATTACGGCTCGCTGCAGGACCTCGACAGCCTGAAGCGCGGCGCAAGGGGGGCAGACGGCGTGATCCATCTGGCCTTCATCCATGATTTTTCTAAATTCGCGGAGAATGGCGCGATCGACAGGACCGCCATCGAAGCCATGGGCGATGAGCTGGCAGGCACCAACAAGCCTTTTATCGTCACCTCGGGGACCGGCCTGATCGCGTCAGGCGTGGTGGTTACCGAAGATATGCGGCGCGAATCCAGCGCACATGTTCCGCGCGTATCCGAGCAGGCGGGCCTCGCATATGCGTCGCGTGGCGTGCGCGCGATGGCGATACGGCTGCCGCAGGTGCATGGCGCCGACGGGAAAGCCGGATTGATCTCGTATCTGGTAGAACTCGCGCGTCAGAAAGGCGCCGCCGCCTATGTCGGCGGGGGCGCCGAACGCTGGGCCGCGGCGCACGTGCTGGATGTCGCGCGCCTCTACCGGCTTGCGTTGGAGAACGGGACGGTCGACGGGATCTACCACGCGGTTGGCGAGGAAGGCGTGGCCATGCATGAGGTCATCGACGTGATCGGCCGCGCGCTCAATGTGCCGGTCGTGTCCATCAGGAAGGAGCAGGCGGGTGAGTACTACGGGCCGCTGGTGATGTTCGCCGGTCTCGACATGCCGGCCTCCAGCGCCTTGACACAGCAGCGGCTGGATTGGACGCCGGCCGGGATCGGCCTGATCGCCGACATCGGCCGGCCGAACTACTTCAAGGCTTGAGCGCCTCAGTGGTACCCATTGTGTCCGGGAAAGTCCTGAGCCAGTGGCGCGCGATGTCGGCGCGCGGCGCGACCCAGGCGTGGCCGGAACCGGTGATGTGGCGCAGGATGCTGTCCAGCGCGCCCATCCGGCCGGGACGACCGATCATCCGCGGGTGCAGCCCGATCGACAGCATCTTTGTCGCGCGTTCGCCCTCGCGCGTCAGCCAGTCAAAGGCGTTGGTGCAGTAATCGGCGAAATCAGTGCCATTGAAGCGCTGGGTGTGCTGGAAGTGCATGTCGTTGGTATCAAAGGCATAGGGCAGGATCAAATGACGGCGGCCGGCGACGGCGACGGTGTAGGGCAGGTCGTCATTGTAGGCGTCGCTATCGTAGAGAAAACCGCCATCCTCGACCAGCAGGCGACGGGTGTTCGCCGACGTCGCGGAGCGGGTGTGCCAGCCGAGCGGCCGCTGGCCGGTCACCTCGGCGATGACCTGCACGGTGCGCGCGATGGCTTCGCGTTCGGTGCTCTCGTCCATGCCGGCGTGGCTTTCCCATCGCCAGCCATGCGCCGAGACCTCATGGCCGCGGCGGATCGCGTCGCGCGCCAGTTGCGGCGAACGCTCGACGGCGCGGCCACAGGCGCTCACCGTGGTCTTGACGCCGTAATCATCGAACAGGTCCATGACGCGCCACCACGCCGCGCGAGTGGCATATTCGAAATGGCTCTCGATGCACGGGTCCGGGCCATCGAGGCGATGCTCGACCTCGTAGATGGCCTCGTTGCGTCCATCGCCCTCGGACACCGTGAATTCGGCGCCCTCCTCGAAGTTGACGACGAAGGACACCGCGACGCGGGCGCCGCCGG
>NZ_JANXTC010000045.1:0-3996 GCF_025356345.1 Tardiphaga sp. | reverse complement strand
CGTCGGCGCGATCCTTCTCGTAGCCGCGATAGATGATCACGCTGGCAAAGATGATCAGCGGCGACATGGTGCCGGCGACCAGCAGCGCGAGGCGGACCGGCAATGAGATCTTGCGCACGCGCTGGCCCCGGAAGGTGTTTGCAAAGACGTTAGCGAAGCATTGTTGCGATCATAAGATCGATCGCGCCGAGCGGCTATCGTTTTCGGAGCACCTCCGCGCCGCCATGATCCCGCCCTCCAGCGCCGGCGCGCCCGCAGCTGTCGATCATCGCAATCAGAAAATTGATATCCCGACATCAACTGTCGAGTATGTCATTTGCTCAGCGTCGGCGAGCTAACTTAGCGGCGAAAACCATTCAGCGACGAACACAGACGTCGCTTTTGTACTATCAGGTTACCATAGGCGACCCGAAATCCGCTCCGCTTGTTAATCCAGCCTTATGCAATCCCGAATAAGTTGAAGTTATATTCAATAGGAATTTGTCATGCAAATCGGCCGGCTGTTTTCTGTATCCATGCTGTCGGTGACGGGGTTGGCTGTGCTTCTCGGCGCCGAGGTGTTGGTGCCACAGTATCGTACTGTCGCTAACAAGAGCGAGGCGATCAAGGCCGTCGAGGCCTATGGTGCCGTGCTCGTGGTCGGACAACATATCGCCGGGCAGCGTGCGCCCTATGTCGGGCCCTTGTTCCAGGACAACGCGGCCACGCCGGCGCAGCTGGAAGCTATCAACAAGGCCGTCAAGTCCTCCGACGAAGCGTTCGCGGGTGCACGGTCGGCGGTCGGCTCTCTGAGCGACGGCGCCTCGGTGATCGAGGGGTTGAACCAGGCAGCAGCAAATCTCGCCGAGACACGTGTGGCCGCGGATCGCGTCTTGCCGGTTGCGATGACGGCGCGTGACCCCGCGGCGGTCAAAGGCTTTCTGCCCGGCGTCAGCAAGGCTGTCGCTTTGGTCGAACCTCTTCTGAACCGTCTCGAAAACAAGGTTGTCGTGGCGGATGCGTCGCTCACGGCATTGCTGGCGATCGCCCGCACGGCGCAGGATATGCGCGTCGCGGCCGGAGGCCGCGCGGCGACCTTCACCCTTCCGCTCGGCACACGTCGTGCGATGACGGCGGCAGAGCTCTCTGCATTGGATAGCGGCCGGGGCCGGGTCGATGCCGGACGCGAGCGTCTGGAGGCTACCCTCGACCAGGTCGGCAAGCCGGAGCGGCTGGTCAAGCCGCTCAATGCGGCCTTTCAGAGCTACTTTGCCGAAGCGGCACCGCTGATCGAAAAGGAAATGGCCGCGGCGCGCAGCGATGGAAAATACACGCTGACAGTGGACGAGTTGTCCGCGGCTATCTTGCCGGCCGTTCTGAGATTTCTCGCGGTCCGCGATGCGGCGATCGCGGAGGCGCTGGACCGTGCGCGCGCGGGACGCGACGAGGCGATGCTGATGCTGGCGCTGACCTGTGCGGCCGTGCTGGCTCTGCTCGGCGTTGTGGCCGGGGTGACCTACATGCTGCGGCGCCGGGTGATCGCGCCTTTGGGAACGATCACGGAGGCGGTCAGTGAACTCGCCGCCGGCCGGCACGATGTGACGATTCCGGCGATCGACCGCACCGACGAGATCGGGACGATGGCAAAGTCGTTGCAGGTGTTCAAGGAGGCTCTGATCGCCAAGCGGGATGCCGATGAGTCTGCCGCCGTGGAGGCCGACGCCAAGATCCAGCGCGGCCAGCGTGTCGACACGATGACCCGCGACTTCGAGGCGATGATCGGCGAAATCGTCGAAATCGTTTCGTCGGCCTCGACCGAACTGGAAGGCTCCGCCGGAACGCTGACGGCCACCGCCGAGCGATCTGAACAACTCACCACGCTGGTGGCAGCGGCTTCCGAGGAGGCCTCCACCAATGTGCAGTCGGTGGCCTCCGCCACCGAGGAAATGGCGTCCTCGGTGAACGAGATCAGCCGTCAGGTCCAGGACTCCGCGCGGATCGCCAGCGAGGCGGTGGTTCAGGCGCAGACGACCAACGATCGCGTCGGCGAATTGGCGAAGGCGGCCGCCCGCATCGGCGACGTCGTTGAACTGATCAATACCATCGCCGGGCAGACCAACCTGCTGGCGCTGAACGCGACGATCGAAGCCGCGCGCGCAGGCGAGGCCGGCCGCGGATTTGCCGTGGTGGCCTCCGAGGTGAAGGCGCTGGCCGAGCAGACGGCCAGGGCAACCGGCGAGATCAGCCAGCAAATCAACGGCATCCAGGCGGCGACGCGGGAGTCGGTGAACGCCATCAGAGAGATTGGCGATACGATCGGGCGAATGTCGGAGATTGCATCGACGATTGCTTCGGCCGTGGAAGAGCAGGGTGCGGCGACGCAAGAGATTTCCCGCAACGTTCAGCAGGCAGCGCAGGGAACCCAGCAGGTCTCCGCCAACATCACCGACGTGCAGCGGGGCGCCAGCGAAACCGGATCTGCATCTTCGAAAGTGCTTACCGCGGCAAAGTCGCTGTCGGGAGAAAGCGCGCGGCTCAAGCTTGAGGTCAGCAAGTTTCTCAGCTCGGTTCGCGCCGCGTAGCTTCGAGGCGACGCTGCGCATCGCGTCCGTGACCGGTACGCCTACCGTCGCGACGCGATGAAAACCCCCGCCAGCACCAGCGCGTAGCCGAGCAGGTGAAACAGCCGCAGCTGTTCGCCGAGAAATACGATGGCCATCGCCGAGCCGAACACCGGCATCATGTGCAGGAACGGCGCGGCGCGGTTCGGGCCGATCAGCGCGATGCCGCGGTTGAAGAACAGATAGGCCAGCGCCGAGGGAAAGATCATCGCATAGACCAGCGTTGCCAGGGTCAGGCGGTCGAGCACCAGCGTGGCGCCCGACGCCAGTTCCCAGATCATTGGCGGGATCGTCATCAGCGCGCCGCAGCCGATGGTGAACACGATCAGCGACATCGGATGCGTCACCGGACGGCGCAGCATCAGCGCCGAATAGATCCCGAAAATGAACAGCGCGGCGGCCAGCATGGCGTCGCCCTTGTTGATCTGGACGTTGGCCAGCGCCGTGAGGTCGCCGCGCAGGATGATCACCAGCACGCCGGTCATCGACGCCGCGATGCCGAGCATCTGCGCCACGCTGAGGCGCACGCCGAACAGGATCAGCGTCCATAGCGCGACGCAGAGCGGCCCGGCGGACTGGATCAGCAGCCCGTTCAGCGCCTGGGTGTGGATCAGTCCCCAATAGGCCAGCGTGGTGTTGGCGGCGAAGCCGGTTAGGGCCAGCGCCAGCAGCAGCGGAATGTGGGCGCGCAGCGCCGGCCAGTCGCGCCGCAGATGCGGCCACGCAAACGGCAGCAGCAGGAAGAACGCGCCGACCCAGCGCGCACAGGCCAGCGTCACCGGCGGGATGTGGCCCGCGACATAACGCCCGAGCACGATATTGCTGGCCCAGAACAGCGAGGTCAGGCTGAGCAGCAGATAGGGCTGGTTGCTGAACCAGACGAAGACGGAGCGCGGCGGCGCGGCATTTTGATGGATCATCGATTCCCGCGGATTGGATCGATTCAAATGTTCGTAAATTGCTCCGGCACGCAATGCCCGCTGGCGCGGCCATTCCATGCGCGAATCGCGGGCGCCGCCGCCAATTGCGGCGGCTCGGACACACCGCGCCCCGAATTCGCCGGCATCGCCGCTGTCTAGAGGTCTTCTATTGGCGATAGCGCGGCGGCTCGCTTATCGGTCGCCATCATTGAAGAATCCGCATCGGCCCGGCCGGTGCGACGACGAACATCGGGGAACGTGTTGAAAACGATTCATCTCTCTCACCTCGCGGTACTTTCCGCGGCCTGTGCCCTCAGCGTGCTGACCCTGAATTCGTCGCAGGCGCAGTCCGTCGCCGCGCCGGACGGCGCGTCGCAATTGCCGCCGGTCGTGATCAACCAGCCCGAGCCGCGGCGTCGTGCCGCGGTGACGCCACGCCGTGCGCCGCGCGTGGCCTCGCGCAGCGCCGCCGCCGC
>NZ_JANXTC010000044.1:0-15863 GCF_025356345.1 Tardiphaga sp. | reverse complement strand
ATCATCGATAGCGCAGGAATGGCAGCCATCCCCATCAGCAACTTGCGCCGCATCGGCGACTGCAAGCCCTTCTTAATCTCGTCTGACATATCTACCCCACTCCAGTTAAAGGACACCATTTGACAGCGGGAGGATTGCCGAAATTGTGCAGCGCACGGATACGCGAGATCGCGTATATTGCACCGCAAAATAGCGACGTAGGTTTTCGCGGTCGCACAGCATGCGTAGTCGGATGGTCAGGAGCAAAAAGTGGCAGGGCGACAGCGCATCGACCGTGTCCGGCGCCAGTACAATCAATGGGTCGCCAACCAGACACTGGAAGACTACGCGCTGCGGTTCACGGCCAAGAGCGCGCGGCGCTGGTCGTCCGCCCGGGTCGCCAACACCGCGCTCGGCGCGATCTCGTTCCTGGCGCTGGAGGCGATCGGCGGCACCATCACCATCAATTACGGGGTAACCAACGCCGCCGCCGCGATCCTCGTTGTCAGCGTCATCATCTTCTGCTGCGGTCTGCCGATCGCCTACCATGCCGCCAAATGCGGCATCGACATCGACCTGCTGACCCGCGGCGCCGGCTTCGGCTATATCGGGTCAACCATCACCTCGCTGATCTATGCTTCCTTCACCTTCATCTTCTTCGCCATCGAGGCGGTCATCATGGCCACCGCGCTGGAGATGTGTTTCGATATTCCACGGCCGATCGGATATCTGATCTCCGCGGTGGTCATCATTCCCGTGGTGATCTACGGCATCACGCTGATCAGCCGGTTCCAGCTATGGACCCAGCCGCTATGGTTCATCCTCAATATCTTGCCATTTGCCGCGATCGCCTATGCCAGTCGCAATTCCTTTGTCGAATGGACCAAATTCCCCGGCGAGCACGGCGATCCCGCCGGGCATCTCGATCTGCTGCTGTTCGGCACCGCCGCCTCGGTGGTGTTCTCGCTGGTGGCGCAGATCGGCGAACAGGTCGACTTTCTACGCTTCCTGCCGCGCGACCGCCGCAGTTCGAAGGCGAGCTGGTGGCTGGCGCTGCTATGCGCCGGACCCGGCTGGATCGTCGTCGGGGCATTGAAGCTGCTCGCCGGCTCTTTCCTGCGTTCTTCGCCTTGAGCCACGGCGTCTCGGCCGAACATGCCGCCGAACCGGCGAACATGTATCTGGAAGCGTTTCGCTATGTCCTGTCGCAACCGGATCTGGCGCTGGCGCTGACCGGCACCTTCGTGATCCTGTCTCAGATCAAGATCAACGTCACCAACGCCTATGCCGGCTCGATCGCATGGTCTAATTTCTTCTCGCGGCTTACCCACAGCCATCCCGGCCGCGTGGTCTGGCTGGTATTCAACGTGATGGTGGCGCTGCTGCTGATGGAAATCGGCGTCTACAAGGCGCTGGAGCAGACCCTGGCGCTGTATTCCAACGTCGCCATCGCCTGGGTCGGCGCGCTGGTGGCGGATCTCGTCATCAACCGCCCGCTCGGGCTGCGCCCGCGGGCGATGGAATTCAAACGCGCGCATCTCTATGACATCAACCCGGTCGGAGTCGGCGCCATGCTGATTGCCACGGTGGTGTCGATCAGCGCATTTTACGGGCTGTTCGGCTCGACCGCCAAGGCATTGTCGCCATTCGTGGCACTGGTCACCGCGCTCGTCACCGCGCCGCTGATCGCATGGGCAACCGACGGGAGATATTACATCGCGCGAAAACCACGCCGCGCCTGGCAGAACCTTCCGACTATTGCCTGCTGTATCTGCGAGCATAGCTTCGAGCCGGAGGACATGGCGTCGTGTCCGGCCTATGCAGGGCCGATCTGCTCGCTATGCTGCTCGCTGGATGCCCGCTGCCACGACCTCTGCAAACCGCATGCACGAATCCAGGCGCAGGTGTCGGCGACGCTTGGCCGCCTGCTGCCGGCGCCGATCTACGCCCGCATCAATTCGCAGCTCGGACACTATCTCGGCGTGTTCGCGCTGTCCGCGGGTCTGGTCGGGTTGACGCTGGCGATGATCTATCTGCAGACCTCGACGTCGGCGCAAGCCGACACGCTGCAACTTTCCGACGTGCTCTGGAAAGTGTTCTTCGCGCTAACCATCATCATCGGCGTGGTCGCCTGGCTGTTCGTGCTGGCCAAGCAGAGCCGCCAGGCGGCGGAGGCTGAAACCAGGCGCCAGACCGCGCTGTTGATGCAGGAAATCAACGCCCACCAGCGCACCGACGCCGAGCTGCAGCGCGCCAAGGAAGTCGCCGAATCCGCCAACCTGGCAAAGAGCCGCTACGTCGTCGGTCTCAGCCACGAACTGCGCTCGCCGCTCAACGCCATCAGTGGCTATGCCCAGTTGCTCGAACAGGACGCCTCTCTGCAGGCCCGACCGCGCGACCAGGTGCGCGTCGTCAAGCGCAGCGCCGATCATCTGTCCGGCCTGATCGACGGCATTCTGGACATCTCCAAGATCGAGGCCGGGCGGCTTTATCTGTCGCGCGACGAGGTGCGCCTCACCGACTTCCTCGATCAGTTGGTCGGTATGTTCCGGCTGCAGGCCGCCGCCAAGGGCATCGACTTCGTGTTCAAGCGGCCCAACGTGCTGCCGGTGGTGGTCTATGCCGACGAGAAGCGGCTGCGCCAGATCCTGATCAACCTGTTGTCGAACGCCATCAAGTTTACCCAGGACGGCAGCGTGAAATTCATCATTCACTATCGCAGTCCGGTCGCCGAATTCGAGGTGATCGACACCGGCCCCGGCATCCGCGCCGACGATCTGGAACGCATCTTCGCGCCGTTCGAGCGCGGTGCGCTCGGCGTGGCACAGCCGCACACCGGGACGGGGTTGGGCCTGACCATCAGCAAGCTGCTGGCCGGCGTGATGGGCGGCGACATCCAGGTCACCAGCACGGTCGGCACCGGCAGCATTTTCCGCGTCAAGATGCTGCTGTCGGAAGTCACCAACCCGAAGCGGATCGCGCCGGTCGACGCGCCGATCTTCGGCTATCATGGCGCCCGCAAGACCATTCTGGTCACCGACGATGACCCGACCCAGCGCGATCTGCTGCGCGAGGTTCTGACCCCGCTCGGCTTCATCCTGCTTAGTGCCCCGGATGGCGCGGCCTGCCTCAGCCTTGCCCAGCACTGCCATCCCGACCTGTTCCTGCTCGACATCTCGATGGCTGGCATGGACGGCTGGACGGTCGCGGAAAGGTTGCGCGCCACCGGCCATCATCAAGCCCGCATCCTGATGGTATCGGCGAGTGCGCTGGAGGCCCACGGCACGCCGCTGGCGCAGCCGTTTCATGACGGCTACCTGATGAAACCGATCGAACTGCCCCGGCTGCTGGAAATGATCGGACAACTACTGAAGATCGAATGGCAGTATGAGCGCGAGGACGAGGTCGCGGTGCCACGCTGGACGCCGAGCGGGCCGCGGCCGCCAGTCGAACATGTCGAGGACCTCATCGGCCTCGGCCAGATGGGGCACATCCGCGCCATCCAGATCAAGCTCGACGAGATCGGCACCGAGCACCCTGAACATGCCGCCTTTGTCGCCCAGATGCGCTCGCTGATCGACCGCTTCGACCTCGACCAATACATGGCCACGCTCAAGACATTATACAGCTATGACCATTGAGACAAAAAAGCGCGACGTGGCCCTGGTGGTCGACGACTCCCCTGAAACGCTGCGGCTGCTGACCGACGCGCTGGATGGCGCCGGCATGACCGTGATGGTGGCGATGGACGGGGCCGCGGCGATACGGATCGTCGAGCAGATCACGCCGGACATCATTTTGCTCGACGCGATGATGCCCGGTATCGACGGTTTTGAAACCTGCCGCCGGCTGAAGCGCGACGCCGGCCTCGCCGACGTGCCGGTGATCTTCATGACCGGCCTCGCCGAAACCGAGCACATCGTGCGCGGGCTGGAGGCCGGCGGCGTCGACTACGTGACCAAGCCGATCGTGATTGAGGAGATGCTGGCGCGGATCCGCGTCCATCTCGCCAATGCACGGCTGACGCAGAGCGCGCGCGCCGCGCTCGACGTCTCCGGCCGCTTCCTGCTGGCCGTCAATTCGGTCGGCGTGATTCTGTGGGCGACGCCGCAGGCGCAAAAACTGCTGACCAGCCACTTCGGCGCCGCGGTGGTCGACGACGACATGCTGCTGCCGCCGGTGATGCTGCAATGGCTGGAGCAGGTTCAGAACGCCAAGGCCGGCGCCAAAACGCCAACCTCCACCGGCTTTCCCGACAATGAGCTGCTTCGGTTACAATATATGGGCAAGGTCGGAGCCGACGAATTCCTGCTGCGGCTCGCCAAGGACGCTGCCGCCTATCTGCCGGCCGAATTCAGCAAGGAACTCGGCCTCACCGGCCGTGAGGGCGAAGTGCTATCGTGGCTCAGCAAGGGCAAGAGCAACCGCGACATCGCGCAGATCCTGGGGCTGAGCCCGCGCACCGTCGACAAGCACCTCGAGCAGATCTACGCCAAGCTCGGCGTCGAGAACCGTACCGCCGCCGCGGCGATCGCGGTCAATGCGAGCCACCGCAAGTCGTAGTGTCTCGTCGTCCTCGCCCAAGGCAGGGACGACTCGTCGCAACCACCGCCCTCGAACCTTCGTCCACCTTGTCCCCCTCGCCAACCGTGCTATGAGTCGATCAGGCGCATCTCCGGTAAACGGAGAGCGACCATAAAATCGCCGCCATTCAAGGCGGTCGCAGGGAGGATGACGACATGGCTCTTTTCGGCCCGACCCGCCGCGCCTTGTTGAAGGGGACGCTTGCCACCGGTGCACTCAGCCTGACTGGCTTTCCCGCCTTCGCCGAACCGGCTTGGAAAAAATACGCCGGCACCACCATCGAGGCCAATCTGATCAAGGGGCCGCGCGGCGATCTGCTGCAAAAATACGCGTCGGAATTTACCGACCTGACCGGCATCAAGGTCGAGTCCGAGGTGATCCCGGAACAGCAGCAGCGCCAGAAGGCCCTCATCGAGCTGACCTCCGGCAAGCCCAGCTTTGACGTCGTTCACGTCAGCTATCACGTGCAGAAGCGCCAATTCGAAAAGGCCGGCTGGCTCGCCGATCTCACCGGCTTCATGAAGGACCCTAACCTCACCGCGCCCGATCTGCGAGAGGACGATTTCTCCGCGGGCGGACTGCAATTCGCCAGGAACGACAAGGGCGAGATGCACTCGCTGCCGTGGTCGGTGGACTATTTCATCCTGTATTACAACAAGGAGATGTTCGCTAAAAAGGACATCGCCATGCCCAAGACCCTCGACGAAATGGCGATCGCCGCCGAAAAGCTGAATGATCCCGCCAACGGCGTTTACGGCTTCACGGGACGCGGGCTGCGCAACGCCAACATGACGTTGTGGAGCAATTTCTTTCTCAACTACGGCGGCGAGTTCCTCGATGCCAAGGGCAATATCCTGACCGATGGGCCCGAGGCAATTGAAGCGACCAAGATGTACCAGCGGCTGCTGACGAAGACCGCGCCTCCCGGCGTCGCCGGCTTCAACTGGATGGAGTCGATGGCCACGCTGACACAGGGGCGTGCCGCGATGTGGATCGACGGTGTCGGCTGGGCGCCGCCGATCGAGGATCCCAACGCCTCGCGCGTGGTCGGCAAGATCGGCTACACGGTCGTTCCGGCTGGACCCAAGGGGCAGTTTTCCTCGACCTATGGCGATGGCATTGGCATCGCCAAGACCAGCACCAAGAAGGAAGCCGCCTATTTGTACTGCCAGTGGGCGGTGTCGAAAACCATGGGCGCGCGGCTGCTGCAGGGCGGCGGCGGCGTACCATTCCGCAACTCGATCCTCAGCGACGAAACCGTCCGCAAGGGCGTCAAGAACCAGGACTGGCTGGATTCGGTGATCGCCTCGGCCAAGATCAGCAAACTCGGCCTACCGGTGATCGTGCCGGTCGCCGAATTCCGCGACCTGGTCGGCGCCGCCGTCACGGCCACGCTGTCAGGGGCGGATCCGGCCACCGAACTGAAGAAGGCCCACGAGCAGTTTCGCCCGATCCTGGAGCGCAGCGAGAAAACGTGAGCGAACTCATCGCAGAACGAACGGCGGCGGTCGATGAGACGGCCGCCAAACCGCAATGGCGGCCGATTTCCTATTGGCCGTTCGTGATCCCGGCGATGGTGGTGGTGCTGGCCGTCATCATCTTTCCCTGGGCCTATACGATCTGGATGAGCCTGCACGAATGGAAGGTCGGCTCACCGCCGGCCTTCGTCGGCTTTGCCAATTATCTGCGGCTGCCGACCGACGCGCGTTTCGTCGAGTCGGTCTGGCATACGCTGGTCTACACCGCGCTGTCGGTGGCGCTGCCGCTAATCCTCGGCACGCTGGCGGCGGTGATCTTCAACACCAAATTTCCGCTGCGCGGCTTTTTCCGCGGGCTGTTCATTCTGCCGATGATGGCGACCCCGGTCGCCATCGCGCTGGTGTGGACGATGATGTTCCATCCGCAGCTCGGTATTCTCAACTATCTTTTGTCGCTGGTCGGCCTGCCGCCGTCATTGTGGGTATTTCACCCAGGTACAGCGATCCCGTCGCTGGTGCTGGTGGAGACCTGGCAATGGACGCCGCTGGTGATGCTGATCGTTCTCGGTGGACTGTCGGCGATTCCCTCGGAGCCTTATGAAAGCGCGCAGATCGACGGCGCGACGCCGTGGCAGACCTTTCGCTATATTTCACTGCCGATGATCATGCCGTTCCTGTTCATCGCGGCAATGATCCGCCTGATCGATGCCGTCAAAAGTTTCGACATCATTTTCGCCATTACCCAGGGCGGTCCCGGCAGCGCCTCGGAAACCATCAACCTCTATCTCTACAGCGTCGCCTTCGTCTATTACGACGTCGGCTACGCCTCGGCGATGGTGGTGGTGTTCTTCGCGCTGATCATCGCACTGGCCGGTGCGCTGCTGCATCTGCGCCAGCGTACCCACTGGAACGAATCCGGAGGCAGCGCCTGACCATGCGGATTCTGCTCAACAAGATCGGCCTGACTTTCGCGATCCTCGTCATCGTGTCGCCGGCGGTGCTGTTCTTCCTCTGGATGATCTCGCTATCTATCAAGTTCGAGATCGACAATGCCTCCTATCCGCCGGTGTTCATCCCTGATCGCTTCAACTGGGGCAATTACGCCGCGGTGCTCGAATCCAAGCGGTTCATGACCTATCTGTTCAACACGGTGATCGTCACCGGCTCGGCGACCCTGTTCGCGCTGCTGGTCGGCGTGCCGGCGGGCTACGGCATTGCGCGCATGCGCGCCCGCAAGGCGGCGGTGGTGATCCTGATCGCCCGTATCACACCGGGGCTGTCCTATCTGATCCCGCTGTTCCTGCTGTTCCAGTGGCTCGGCCTGCTCGGCACGCTGTGGCCGCAGATCATCATCCACCTCGTGGTGACCGTCCCGATCGTGATCTGGATCATGATCGGCTATTTCGAGACCACGCCGATGGAGTTGGAAGAATCTGCGATCATTGACGGCGCGACCCGCTGGCAGGTGTTCCGCCACGTCGCGCTGCCGATCGCGCGGCCCGGCATCGCGGTCGCCTTCATCCTGTCGGTGATCTTCTCGTGGAATAATTTCGTGTTCGGCATCGTGCTGGCCGGCCGCGAGACGCGGACGCTGCCGGTCGCCGTCTACAACATGATCTCGTTCGACCAGTTGAGCTGGGGACCGCTCGCAGCCGCCGCGCTGATCGTGACGTTTCCCGTGCTGCTGCTGACGGTGTTCGCGCAGCGACAGATCGTGGCCGGGCTGACGGCCGGCGCGGTGAAGTGACGGCGCGCTTGCGCCGTCATCCCGGGGCGAGAGTAGCGCAAGTGGCGCGCGAACCCGGGATCCAGAGATGTTCATCACCGATGTCATTCCGGGGCACGGGCGCCGTTAGCCGAACGCGAATACGGAATCCGGCGATGGCAAGCTGAACATTTCGGGATTCCGGGGTCGTTCGGGCTGCGCCCTCACGCCCCGGAGTGACAGTGTTGCTCAGTTCGCTGCCGCCAACTGCATCGATACCTCGGGTCCACTCATCACCTCGCCGGCAATCAAGCGCTTCAATTCCGGAATGCAGGAGCCGCAATTGGTGCCGGCCTTGAGCCGCGTGCCGATCTCGGCCGCCGTCCCCGCTCCCGCCGCGATGGCTTCGCAGATCGTATTGCGGCCAACGCCAAAGCAGGCGCAGACGATCGGGCCGGCGCTGGCATGGCCATCGGCGGATTGGCCGGACAGCAGCATGAGACGGGCGTCATCGTCGAGCGCGCCTTGCGCAAACAGCGCTTTCACGGCGCCCCAGTCGAGCGCATCGGCCGTCGGACCGATGAACAGGCAGGTTTCGATCCGGTCACCGTCAAAAGACGCCGCGCGAAACACGCCGCGCCTGGCATCGACAAACTCGGCAACGTCGCTGCCGGGCAGCGGCCGCAGCCAATCCTGCCACGTCACCAGATCGGCATTGTCCGAGATCAGATAGCCGACGCCGCCGGTGACGGCGACGCGCGCCCACAGCGCGGTCTCCGGCAGCGCCCGCGGCGTGCGCGACAACATAAAACCGCGCTGCGCGAACAGATGCGGCGCGATCGAGACCGGCGTCGCCTTGTTTTCGGGCTGGCCGGAAAACGGATCGATAAACGGCGCCACCAGCGCGCCGACCCGGGCAAAGGATGCGGTCTCGTCGTTCCAATGGATCGGCGCGAACAGCATGCCGCGCTGCTGCCGCTCGCTGACCACCACTCTCAGAATGCAATGGCCGTAATCCGTCGCAAGCCTGGCGTGGCCACCGTCCATGACTCCTGCCTGCACCGCATCGTCGGGATGGATCTCGACAAAGGACTCCGGCAGATGCTGGCCGAGCCGCGGGCTCAGCCCGGTGCGGGTCATGGTGTGCCACTGGTCGCGAACGCGCCCGGTGTTCAGCCGCAACGGCCGCGCCGGCGATGTCGCGCTGCGCAGCGCCGGCACGTCGACCACGACAAAGCGGGCACGGCGGTCCTTGGCGTAGAAGCCGCCGTCGGCAAAGAAACGCGGTCGCGGCTGCGTGGTGCCTTCGCGGATCGGCCACAGCACCGGCGCCATGATATCGAAGCCCTCGTCGGTGACCTTCATCAGGCCGCCAATGTCGAAATCGCGGCTGCCATTGTTCTCGAAGCCCGACAGGCTGGCGTGCTCGCGAAAAATATCCGCGGCGGAAGTGTAGGCAAAGCTCGCGCCGAAACCGAGACGTGTGGCCACCTCGCTCAGGATCCACCAGTCCGGCCTGGCCTCGCCGGCCGGCTTCAGGAACGATCGTTGCCGCGACACCCGGCGTTCGGAATTGGTCACTGTGCCGGATTTCTCGCCCCAGGCATGGGCCGGTAGCAGCACATGCGCGCCGGCCTTCATGGTGTCGTTCGACGCCACGTTCTCCGAGACGACAAATAGTTCAAGCTTGCGTAACGCCGCGCGCACGGCGTCGGCGTCCGGCAGCGACACCGCGGGGTTGGTGCCAATCACCCACAAAGCCTTGATCTCGCTGCGCGCGACGGCTTCGAACATCTGCACCGCCTTGAGTCCCTCATGGGTGGCGATGCGCGGCGCCTTCCAGAACCGGCGCACCCGGTCGATATCGGGCGGCGTGAAACCCATATGCGCGGCGAGCTGGTTGGCCAGACCCCCGACTTCGCGGCCGCCCATCGCATTGGGCTGCCCGGTGAGTGAAAATGGCCCCGCCCCAACCTTGCCGATCCGGCCGGTGGCGAGATGGCAATTGAGAATGGCGTTGACCTTGTCGGTCCCCTGCGCCGACTGGTTGACGCCCTGCGAATACAGCGTGACCACCCGCGGCGTGGTGCGGAACAGATGGAAGAAGGTGGCGACGTCGGATTCATGAAGGCCGGTCGCCAGCGCCGTCGCCATCACATTGCCGGCAATGCTCCGGGCGCGCGCGAGCGCCTCGTCGAAACCGGCGGTATGGGCATCGATATAAGCCCGATCCAGTGCGTCGTGATCGGCAAGATGTGCCAGCAGGCCGCTGAACAGCGCGGTATCGGTACCCGGCTTCAGGCCGAGAAACAGATCGCCGTCGCCGACCGTATCGGTGCGGCGCGGATCGATCACGACGATGCGGGCACCGCGACTCTGCTTGTTCGCCAGCATCCGCTGATACAGGACAGGATGGCACCAGGCGGCATTGGCGCCGACCAGCACCAACAGATCAGCCTGATCAAGATCCTCATAGCAGCCCGGCACCGTATCGGCGCCAAACGCGCGACGATGCCCGGCCACCGAGGACGACATGCACAACCGTGAATTGGTATCGACATTGGCGCTGCCGATGAATCCCTTCATCAGCTTGTTGGCGACGTAGTAATCTTCCGTCAGCAACTGGCCGGACAGATAGAACGCCACCGATTCCGGACCATGCTGCTTGATAATGCTCCTGAAGCGATCGGCGACATGGTCGAGCGCGGTGGTCCACGCCACCCGCCGCATGTCTCCGGTCTCTTCACGCACCATCGGATGCAACAGGCGTTCGCCGAGCCCCAGCGTCTCGCCAAGCGCGGAGCCTTTCGAGCACAGCCGGCCGAAATTGGCGGGGTGCTCGGGATCGCCGGCGATCGCGGCACCACCGGCGCCATCGGGCGTCGCCAGCACGCCGCAGCCGACGCCGCAATACGGGCAGGTGGTTCGAGTGGCGCGCAGGTCGGGATCAATCACCGTCATCACGCCGCCTCGGCAAGCGAGCGACCGAACATCATGTTCGCGCGAACAGCATCCACCGACGCGCCGCCGCGGATCAATTGGAGATACCACAGCGCATCCCGGGTATCACCCACCAGCACCGCGCCAGTGAGACGGCCACCGGCGATCACCAGCTTCTTGTAGATGCCACGTCTGATATCATTCAGCAGCAGCGTCTCGCTACCTTCCGCCGCCATGAAATCTCCGGCCGAAAACACGCTGACGCCGGAAACCTTCAGGTTGGTGGCGAGCACGCTGCCGGCATAGGCCGCGGCCCGGCCCGCCAGGTGGTGCGCCAGCACTTTCGCCTGCTCATAGGCTGGCTCGACCAGACCGTAACAGGTACCGCGATGTTCGGCGCATTCGCCGAGGGCAAAGATATTGCCGCTATCGGTCGCCATCTGGTCGTCGACGACGATGCCGCGATTGACGGCCATGCCGGCATCCCTGGCGAGCGATGTATTCGGGCGAATGCCCGCGGCGAAGATCACCGCGTCCGCTTCGAGCTTGCGGCCATCCTTCAATTCGACGCCTTCGACCTTGTCGATGCCGTAGATATTCGCCGTGTTGGCGTTAAGCAGAACGGTGACGCCCTTGTGCTCGACCAGCGTCTTCAGCAGCGCCGCCGCGGCGGCATCGAGTTGCCGCTCCATCAAGCGGTCCATCAGATGAATCAGCGTGACGCAAGCGCCGGCCTTGGCAAGGCCATAGGCCGCTTCCAGCCCGAGCAGCCCGCCGCCGACCACCACGACGCGCTTTTTCTGCGCGGCCAGATCAAGCAGCAGGACGACGTCGCGGCTGTCGCGAAAGGTGTGTACGCCAGCGAGCTCGGCGCCGGGCACCGGCAGCCGCAGCGCCGAAGATCCTGTCGCAATGACGAGTTTGGAAAATGGCACGCGCTTGCCATTGGCGGTATGTACTTCGCGCGTTTCCATGTCGATGGAAGTCGCGGTCGAGCCATATTTCAACGTCACGCCGCGGTCGCGCCACCACGCGGCCGGACGCAGCTCAATCTCCGCCGAGGTCGCCTCGCCGGCCAGCACCGACGACAGCAGCACGCGATTATAGGCCAGCCGCGGCTCGTCGCCGATGATGGCGATCGCATAGCGACCAAGCGCGCATTTGGCGAGTTCATCCACCAGCCGCGCGGCCGCCATTCCATTGCCGATGATGACCAGCGGTTCGCTCACAACAAATCCCTATTCAACGGTCTGCGCATGATGCGCTTCGGAGATCATGTAGCTGGACAGCGTGCTGTAGGCTGTGGTCCAGGCGTCGGCGAGTTCAGGATTCCAGGCTTCGCCAAGTCCCTTCTCCAGCGTCCACAGCAGAGCGCTCCCGACCAGCGGGTAATGCTCATCCCTGACGCCATAGCTGACATGCCGCTTCGCCAGCGCGCTGGCGGCCGGCAGGATCGCTTCCAACCGTGTCAGCCCGGTGACCACCACGCCAAGCGTCGCCATCAGCTTGCGACGCTGCTCGGCCATGTCGCCATGAAACATCGGCTTAACTTCCGGCGCTATCTCGAACAGGCGATCATAGAACAGCACCGCCGCCTGATCGGCGATCGGCGCGACCTTGGCGAAGCTCTGCTGCACCAGTTCGATTTTTTCGGGTGTCATGAAAACTCCTTTTGACTCGCTGTCTGGCTGACGAAGGAATTCATCTCAACATCAAGGATACCGGCCCCGCCCCGTCATTGCGAGGAGCGCTTGCGACGAAGCAATCCAGTTCTTTACGCGTGTGCGGCTGCTGGATTGCCGCGTCGCTGCGCTCCTCGCAATGACGGGGAGAGACCTTTGCCTGGCTCACGCTGCCTCGACGAATTTGTGGCGCTCGTACAGGAATTCCAGCACGCGTTTGCGGCAGCCGAGATAGACCGGGTCGGTGGCCAGTTCGAGCCGCTTGCGCGGCCGCGCCAGCGGCACGTCGAGGACTTCGCCAATGGTGGCGCTGGGGCCGTTGGTCATCATCACGATACGGTCCGACAGCAGCACGGCCTCGTCGACATCATGGGTGATCATGACAATGGTATTGCCGAGCTTCTGGTGCAGCGCCATCACCGAATCCTGCAGATGTGCGCGGGTCAATGCGTCGAGCGCGCCAAACGGTTCGTCGAGCAGCAGCACTTTAGGCTCCATCGCCAGCGCCCGGGCAATGCCGACGCGCTGCTTCATGCCGCCGGAAATTTCCGACGGCCGCTTGTCCTTGGCATGGGTCATCTGCACCAGATTGAGATTGTGCATGATCCAGGCGGCGCGCTCGGCTCTGGTCTTGGATTTTGCGAACACCTTGTCGACGCCGAGCTGGACATTCTGATAGACGGTCAGCCACGGCAGCAGGCTGTGGTTCTGGAACACGACGGCGCGATCCGGGCCCGGCGAATTGACCTCGCGGTCCTCGAGCAGCACGCAGCCCATCGTCGTATTGGTCAGGCCAGCGATGATGTTGAGCATCGTGGACTTGCCGCAGCCGGAATGGCCGATGATCGAGATGTATTCTCCCTTGGCCAGTGCCAGGTTGATGTCCTTCAGCACCTCCGAAGAGACATTGCCGCGGGTAAAGACCTTGTCGATATGATCGAGCTTCAGATAGGGCTTCATGACATGTTCCTTAACCAACCGAGGTGCCGCGGGTGACGAGACTGCCGACACCGGCAATCACGCGGTCGAGCACGAAGCCGATGATCCCGACATAGAACAGCGCCAGAATGATCTCGCTGATATGGCTGGAATTCCAGGCGTCCCAGATGAAGAAGCCGATGCCGACACCGCCGATCAGCATTTCAGCGGCGATGATCGCCAGCCAGGACAGGCCGATGCCGATGCGCAGGCCGGTGAAGATGTAGGGCGCGGCCGATGGCAACATCACCTTGGTAAAGAACTCGATCGGATTGAGCTGCACCACCGCGGCGACGTTGCGATAGTCCTGCGGGATATTGCGGATACCCACTGCGGTGTTGATGATGATCGGCCAGATCGAGGTGATGAAGATCACGAATATCGCCGAAGGCTGACCGTCGCGAAAGGCGGCGAGCGCCAGCGGCAGCCAGGCCAGCGGCGGAATCGTGCGCAGCACCTGGAAGATCGGATCGAGGCCGCGCATCGCCCAGACCGACTGGCCGACCAGCGTGCCCAGCGCGATGCCGACAATCGCTGCCAGCGAGTAACCGAAGAAGACGCGCTGCAGACTGGCGGAGAGATGCCAGTACAGCCCCTTGTCGGTTCCGCCATTGTCGAAGAACGGATGATAGATCAGCTCCTTGGTGTCTTGATACACTTTGGAGGGCGGCGGCAGGGTCGATCCGGTGCGTCGGCACACCAGTTCCCAGACCACCATCAGCAGTGTCACCACGATCAGCGGGGGAAGCACGCGGACGGCGGTCTCCCGCGCCATCTTGCTGTATCTGCCCGGGCCCGCGGATCGTTTCGGAGACACCGCGTCGATCGACGCCGGCAAATGTGCCAGCGCCGCCGCGGGTTCGGTCTTGATGGCCTGCATATTCATCGCAATGTCTCCGTGATCGAATCTTCGTCCCGCGCAGCAAGGTCCCAGACCGCGGGCCTCAGACTTCGACGCGCTTGATGGCGAGCGATTTCAGATAGGCGGTCGGATTTTCCGGATCGAACACCTTGCCGTCGAAGAAGGTCTCCTTGCCGCGCGACGTAGAGCTCGGGATTTCAGCCGCGGCGACGCCGAGCGCCTTGGCGGCCTCGCGCCAGATGTCCTCGCGGTTGACCTTCTCGATCAGCGCCTTGGAGTCGAAGGCCGCGTCGTATTTGCCCCAGCGGATGTCCTCGGTCATGAACCACAGATCGTGGCTCTTGAACGGATAGGAGGCGTGATCCGCCCAGTACTTCATCACGTGCGGGCTGCTCTCGACGACCTTGCCGGTGCCATAGTCGAACTTGCCCTTGGCGCGGTCGACGATGTCCTCGACCGGGCAGTTGATCCACTGCCGCTTGCCCATGATGGCGGCGAGTTCGTCCTTGTTCTCCGCCTTGTCGGCCCATTGCTGCGCTTCCATGATCGCCATGGTGATGGCCTTGGCCGCGATCGGGTTCTTGTCGACCCACGAGGCACGCATGCCGAGCGATTTTTCCGGGTGCTTGTTCCAGAGCTCGCCGGTGGTCAGCGCGGTGTAGCCAATCTGCTGATGCACCAGCTGGCCGTTCCACGGCTCGCCGACGCAGAAGCAGTCCATGGTGCCGACCTTCATGTTGGCGACCATCTGCGGCGGCGGCACCACGATGGTTTCGATGTCCTTGTCGGGATCGATGCCGCCGGCGGCGAGCCAATAGCGGATCCACAGATCATGGGTGCCGCCCGGGAAGGTCATCGCCGCCTTGATCGACTTGCCCTCGGCCTTCTTCTTGTCGAGTGCCACCTTGAACGGCCTGGCGTCGAGACCGATCTTGAGTTCAGCGTATTCCTTGCCGATCGAGACGCACTGCCCATCGAGATTGAGCCGGGCCAGGATGTACATCGGCGTCGGCACGTTGTTCTGCGTCACCCGGCCGGCGGAGATCAGATAGGGCATCGGTGTCAGGATATGCGCGCCATCGATGCCGTTGCCCTCGGAGCCGAGCACCAGATTGTCGCGCAGCGTGCCCCATGATGCCTGTTTCAGCACGTCGACATCCGGCATGCCGTATTTGGCGAACATGCCCTTGTCCTTGGCCACAAACAGCGGACCGGCATCGCTCAGCGCGATGAAGCCCAGCTTCGCTCCCTTCACTTCGGGACCTGCGCCCTGCGCAAATGCGCCGGCGGGTAAATTCAGCTTCGCGGCGGCGAGCAGGGCCATGGTCCCGGCGCCGGCCTTCAACAACTGGCGGCGGCTCAATTTGCGGGGCAGTCCGGTCTCTGACTTCGTCATTTCGGCGGTCGTCCTTTCGTACCTCGTTCGGCCCGCATTGCCCCTGCCCGACGTCACGTAGCGCTATCAACGCGCGGACGAACGGACATGGCGGCGCGTCTGGGGGAGGCCCCCATGCTGGCAGTGCTGGCTGTTGGTGGATGGTGACGGCTTCAATGGCGTCAGCCCTAACCATTCAAGGTTCGTGCCAAGCCCAAGGAAAGTCGGACCTTGAGTGTTTACAACAGATTAAGCCGGCATCGCCGGATTCCGTCGGACC
>NZ_JANXTC010000031.1:0-3210 GCF_025356345.1 Tardiphaga sp. | reverse complement strand
TCCATGACGACTTCCTGTTGTCATGGATGTAAGGCAGCACGCGCGAAGCGAATGGTCGCAACAGCGGACTTGGTGGAAATCCCGGGCACAGCAGCATCGATGACGAGGTGGCGAGGCGCCACGGCAGGCCGAACGTCTGTGTCGCCACCATTTGTGCGGTTCCCTGCGATGTCACGGGTAGAATTTCGAGCGGAGCCAGCGCTTCGCGCGAGAACAGCTCCTGTGTGATCCGCTCTAGGCCGGTGACGTGACGTCCCAGATGGGTGTGGTCGACATAGATCGCCATGCGATGTCCTGATCTCGGCGTTACGCCGCGGTGGCCCGGTGTCTGGCGTGGGGCAGGGGGCGTGGTTCCTTCGGGGCACGTTGCGGCGGGGTCGGCAGCAGCAGCGTGATGAGAACGATGAACTGGGCAAGCTGGATGTTCTTTGACGAGAAACTCACCGAGCTTGCGGCGATCATCAGGATCAGCAGCACGATCGCCCATGCCGCCAGGCTCGATCGCTTGAGGATTTCGATGAAGAAACACACCAGCCCGATGGTCAGCAGAGCGGTATGGACGAGGCCGAACTGGACGATGCTGGCAACCCAGAAATTCTCGATGCCGTAGTTGAGGCCAAGCTGCGACTGCAGCGCGTTGACCCGGACCGGACTGGGACCCAGGATCAGCTCATGCCAGTCAAAGTGCGACAGCAGGCTGAAAGTGGCGTAGCGCGCCAGCGTGCTGCCCTTGTCGGAGGAGAATCGCAGCAGCATCTTGTCGAAGATGCCGAGGTTGAGCGCGGCGAAGATGAGGCCGGCTGCGACGAAGACCATGCACAACGTGACGATCGCCATCAGCAGCGATGTTCGTTTGCCGCGAAACAGCTTGAAGGCCTCGACCAGCGCCAGACAGCTGAGAATGGCCAGCACCGTCATCAATGCCGTGCGGCCGCCGAAGGCCATCAACGATCCCAGGCTGACGGTGATCAGTGGCACCCGAATGGCGATCCGCGGACACAGCGCCGGACGCAATACCAGCGCCAGCACATAGGCCGCGATGACGCCGGACGCGGTCAGGGGATGTCCCAGGAATGCGGAGGCGCGCCATTCACCGAGCACCAGGACACTGCCAAGCGTTAGTGGAATCAGGCGATGACCAGAAAAATATTCATAATAGCCGAGCACGACGTTGAGCAGGATGGTCGCGTGGATCGCCCAGACCAGCCACCTCCTGTGCTGGCCCGACAGCCGCCAGATCACGAGGCACAATATGACCGGCAATAGAAACGTATCGATGATGATCGTGAACGGGCGCGCGAGTACAAACATCTGCACCAGCAGACAAAGCCAGCAAAACAGATAGGTCAGCACCAGGCGGGATTGCGACAGTGTCCGGTTGATCTCGCCAATCGGATCGGTATTGCGTATCAGCAGCAAGAATGATGCGAGGAACACGGCGTAGGTGGCCGGGTGCAGCTTCTCGTAGAAGCCGCCGCCATTTGTCAAATAATGGATTTTCCAGTTGGTCAGCATTGCCGAGGAAACGGCGAACATTGACACGACCGTGATCAGCATCAGCACTGCGACCATCACGTCGACGACCTGCGCAGCGGTAAACGGCGCGCGGCGATATGGCGTGCCCGCTGCGGCAAGATGATTTGGCAGAATCATCGCGCGACACTCGCCGCTGCGGTCGCTACGCCATAGGGCTTGAGATAGGCGGAGCTTCGATAATAATCATAGAACCGCAGCTTGTTGAGGTCGACCTGCGTGAGGACCGTACCAAGGATGCGGTCGTGAACGGGGGCCAGCAGGTTCATGGTGTGGGTCACCACATCGCGCGGGGTCTGGTTCCAGGCCAGCGCCAGCACGATACGATCGGCGAGTTCGGCCAGCGCGCGTCCGTCGACCAGCGGCACCAGTGGAGGTGAATCGATGATGATGATTTCGTAGCGCTGGCGTAGATGATCCATCAGATCGGTGATCCGTTCCGAGAACATTAGCTCGGTGATGAAATTGGCATCGCTGGAAGCGGGCGATGGCAGGATCGATAGGCCGGTACCGCGATCGACCAGCAACGCCTGCTCCAGCGACGCCTCACCCATTGCGACCTGCAGCAGCCCGGTTTCGGCATGAGGACACAGCGCGCGCGTGAGGCCGGGATTGCGAAGATCGCCGTCGATCAGCAGCGTGCGAATGCCGAGCGTCGCCAGCGACAGCGCAAGGTTGGTGGCGAGAGTGGTCTTGCCCTCGCCCTCGAGCGCGGAGGTCACCACGACGATCTTGATCGGCTCGACGCGCAGGGTGCGCTGGATGGTGAGGCGGACGGCGCGGATGGCCTCGGCGAAGAAGGTTCCCGGTTCTTCGATGGCATAGCGCATCAGCGGCGGCTGCAGCGAAGGTGGCAGAAGCCGGATGGTGCGCGGATCGTAATTGCCGAGATCGTTGCGTCCGCGTTTGGCGCGTCCGGCCAGTTCCCGAACGCCAATTATCGGCAGCGCTGCCAGCGCCGGAAGGCCGGAAATCTGCTCGGCTTGTTCCAATGTCTTGACGCGGACATCCAGATAGTCGAGCAGGAATGCCAGCACCGTCCCGGCGCCGAGGCCCAGCATGATGGCCAGGCCGAGGATCAACGTGGATTTGGGCGACGATGGCCATAGGGGGATGCTGGCCTTGGTGACGACGCGGGAATCCGGCATCTCCAGGCTTTCCTGCGCGGAAGCTTCCTTGTAGCGCGCGAGATAGGACTCATAGAGCGTACGATTGGCCTCGGCCTCGCGCTGTAGCTCGTGCAGCCGGACCTGGGCCTGCCCGGACTGGCTCGATACGCCCTGCAGCTTGTCAAAGCTCTCCTTCAGCGAATTCTCGCGAGACAGCGCGATGTCATAGTCATGCTTCGTGCTTTGCAGGATACGCTGGATTTCCTCGTTGATCAGCCGCTGTGTATCGGCGAGCTGGGCGCGGGCATTGGCGACGAGCGGATGGCGCGGGCCATATTTGCTGGAAAGGTCGGCGCTGTTCTTGGCGATATCGGCATATTGCGTGCGCAGCTTGGAGATCATTTCCGAGGAGATCACCGCATTGATGCCGCCGGGATCGGCGCGGGATTTCGTCATTTCCTGCACCTGGTCGAACTTGGCGCGCGCTTCGGCGGTCTGAACACGGGCGGAGATCAGCTTGTTGTTGAGGTCGGTGATTTGCTGATCGTTCACGGTGACGCCCTGCGAC
>NZ_JANXTC010000026.1:0-3654 GCF_025356345.1 Tardiphaga sp. | reverse complement strand
ACGACGAGACCGCCGCCGAGCTGCAAAGCCGCGCGCGGGAGTACCTTGAACAGCTCGAATCAGAGCTTGAAAACAAATGTAAGGAACTAGGTGTGGAAGACGCATTGAAAGAGGTACCGGGCGTGACCCTCAAGATGATGGTCAAGTTCGGCGAAAACGAAATCAAGACCGTCGAGGATCTGGCGGGTTGCGCCACCGACGATCTGGTGGGTTGGACCGAACGCAAGGAAGGCTCCGAGCCGACCAAGCACCCGGGCATTCTCGACGCGTCCGAGATCTCACGTGAGGACGCCGAACGTCTGATCATGCAGGCGCGTGTCGTGGCCGGCTGGATCACCCAGGCCGACCTCGATAAGGACGCCGCCGTCGACGCCACCGAAGAAGTATAAGGACCGATGCCACGCGCATGCTCGCCCCCGATGACCCCGCAGATCTTGACAACGGCCCCCGGAGCACCAAATCCGGGACTGAGCGGATGTGCGCGGTCTCGCGGAGCGTGCGCCCGATCGATGAGCTGATCCGCTTCGTCGTCGCGCCCACGGGCGAGGCGATTCCGGATCTGAAGCGCAAGCTTCCCGGCCGCGGCCTGTGGGTCTCGGCCAACCGCAAGGCGGTAACCGAGGCCGCCAAACGGAATGTTTTCGCCAAGGGCTTCAAGAAGAACGTCAAGGCTTCGCCTACCCTGGCCGACGACACCGACAAATTGATGGTTCGCGGCGTCATCGAGGCGCTGGCGATGGCCGGGAAGGCCGGAGTCATCATCTCCGGCTTCACCAAGGTCGAGGATGTTCTGAAGCGGGGCGACGCCCAGGCCCTGATCCACGCCTCCGACGGCGCGGCCGACGGAATCCGCAAACTGGACGGGACGGCCCGGCAAGCCGCCGAATTCAACGAAAATCCGCGCCCGCTGCCGATTATTACGGTATTGAGCTGTGATGAATTGGATTTGGCATTAGGCCGGTCAAATGTGATACATGCTGCCGTGCTAACAGGCCCGGCGGGCAAAACGTTCCTGTCACGCAGCCAGACACTGGTCCAATACCGGATGGCTGACGACGACGGCAACGCAAGCGCCAAAGCTTCTGTGAAACAGGATTTGGCCTCGCCCTGACAAGATTTGCCGGCAACGGCATTGCTGACCGAGAAATCGCTTAAAAAGACTGTGCGGACGCGCACACCGTAACAAGATTAGGACTGCTGAATGGTCGATACGAAAACGCCTGGCGACAAGACACTGAGTGTTCCGAGCAAGACCTTGACGCTGAAGCCGCGCGTCGAGCAGGGCACCGTGCGCCAGAGCTTCAGCCATGGACGTACCAACGTCGTGGTGGTGGAAAAGCGCGGCAAGCGCCGGATGGCCGCTGACGTGCCGCCGGCCGCCCCGATCGTGGCGCCGGTAGCCGCGGCGCCCGCGCCGGTCCCGGTTGCCCCCCCGGCTCCCGCCCCCGTCGCGGCAGCTCCGGCGCCCGTCGTCGCGGCCCCCACTCCGGCACTGACCCCGGCTCCGGTCGCAGCGACCCCGGCGCCGGTCGCGCCGGTCGCCGCCGCGCCTGTCGTCGTTACCCCGCCACGTCCCGTTGCGCCGGTTGCGCCGCCCCGTCCGGCCGCGACCGCCGCGCCGACGCGGCAGGCTGCGCCGCCGACCCGGAACGCGCCGCCGTCACGTCCCGCCCCGCCGTCCCGCCCGCCGCAGCGTTCCTCCGGACCGCAGACCCGCAGCGGTTCCGGCGTGGTGCTGCGCACCTTGACCGAGGAAGAGAAGAACGCCCGCGCCAGCGCGCTGGCCGATGCGCGCGTGCGCGACATCGAGGAGCGCCGTCTCGCCGAGATCGAAGTGGCCCGCCGTAATTCCAAGGAAGGCATTGCCCAGGCCGAGCGCGAAGCCGCCGAAGCCCGCAAGAAGGCCGAGGACGAGCGTCACCGCATCGAGGAAGAGGTCAAGGCCAAGGCTGAGCGCGAAGCCAAGAAGCGTCAGGCCGAAGCCGATGTGAAGGCCGCCGCCGCCGCCAAGGCCGCCGGCCTGCCGCCGCCGCGCGCGCCCGGCGTCGCCGCCGATGCGACCGACGAGGACGAAGGTCCGCGCACCATTCGACGTGGTCCCGGCGGCGTCGCCCGCCCGGTGATGGCCGCCAAGCCGACCGCCAAGCCGGCCCCCGCCAAGCAGCGCGGCCGCCTGACGCTGGTCACCGCTCTGTCGGCCGACGACGTCCGCGAGCGCTCGATCGCCTCGTTCCGTCGCCGCACCCAGCGCCTCAAGGGACACCAGTCCAATGAGCCGAAGGAAAAGCTGATCCGCGAAGTCATCATTCCGGAAGCGATCACCATCCAGGAGCTCGCCAACCGCATGGCGGAGCGCGCCGTGGACGTGATCCGGATGCTGATGAAGCAGGGCCAGATGGTCAAGATCACCGATGTGATCGACGCCGACACCGCCCAGCTGATCGCCGAGGAGCTCGGCCACACCGTCAAGCGCGTGGCTGAATCCGACGTCGAAGAAGGCCTGTTCGACAAGGTCGACAATTCCACCGACGTCGAGCCGCGGTCGCCCGTCGTCACGGTCATGGGCCATGTCGATCACGGCAAGACCTCGCTGCTCGACGCGCTGCGTCACGCCAATGTGGTGTCCGGTGAAGCCGGCGGCATCACCCAGCACATCGGCGCCTATCAGGTCGTCTCGCCCGAGAGCGGCAAGACGATCACCTTCATCGACACCCCGGGCCACGCCGCGTTCACCGCGATGCGCGCCCGCGGCGCCAAGGTCACCGACATCGTGATCCTGGTCGTCGCCGCCGATGACGGCGTCATGCCGCAGACCATCGAGGCCATCAACCACGCCAAGGCGGCGGGTGTGCCGATGATCGTGGCGATCAACAAGATGGACAAGCCCGACGCCAAGGCCGAGCGCGTCCGCACCGAGCTGTTGCAATATGACGTTCAGGTCGAATCCTTCGGCGGCGACGTCGTCGACGTCGAAGTATCCGCCAAGAACAAGACCAACCTCGACAAGCTGCTGGAAATGATCGCGCTGCAGGCCGACATCCTTGACCTGAAGACCAATACCGACCGTCCGGCCGAAGGTACCGTGATCGAAGCCAAGCTCGATCGCGGCCGTGGTCCGGTCGCCACCGTGCTGGTTCAGCGCGGCACCCTGCGCGTAGGCGACATCATCGTCGCCGGCGCCGAAATGGGCCGTGTTCGCGCGCTGATTTCCGATCAGGGCGTGCAGATGACCGATGCCGGTCCCTCGGTGCCGGTCGAAGTGCTCGGCTTCAACGGTCCGCCGGAAGCCGGTGATCGTGTCGCCGTGGTCGAGAGCGAAGCCCGCGCCCGCGAAGTCACCGCCTACCGTGCGCATCAGAAGCGCGAGAAGTCCGCCTCGGCCATTTCCGGCATGCGCGGCTCGCTCGAGCAGATGATGAGCCAGCTCAAGACCACCGGCCGCAAGGACTTCCCGCTGATCATCAAGGCCGACGTGCAGGGCTCGCTGGAAGCGATCCTGGGCTCGCTGGAGAAGCTCGGCACCGACGAAGTCACCGCGCGCATCCTGCATGCGGGCGTCGGCGGCATCAGCGAATCCGACGTCACGCTGGCGGAAGGCTTCAACGCCGCCATCATCGGCTTCAACGTTCGCGCCCACAAGGAAGCCGCCGCCGC
>NZ_JANXTC010000424.1:0-14077 GCF_025356345.1 Tardiphaga sp. | reverse complement strand
GCGATGCCGCGATTATAGAACGTATAGGCCAGCACCGAGGGAAACACCGCGACATAGGCCAGCGACAGCCCGGTCGCGACGTTGAAGTCCAGCGGCGGGCGGGTCAGCCATTCCCACAGGAATGCCGGCACCAGGCACAGCGCGCCGCAGGCGAAGGTGAAAGTGAGGAACGACAATTGCTGGATCGCCGGCCGTTTCTGCGTCAGCACCGCGTAGAGCCCGAAAATGGCCATCGCCAGCAGGAACAGCAGGTCGCCCTTGTTGAGCTGGATCGCCGACAATGCCGCGAGATTGCCCTGCAGCAGGATCACCAGCACCCCCAGCATCGACGCCGCGATGCCGCCGGCCTGCGCCATCGTCAGCCGGATGCGCAGCACCAGCAGCGACCAGATCGCCACGAACAGCGGCCCCGACGACTGCAGCAGCAGCGAGTTCAGCGCGGTGGTGTATTCCAGCCCCCAATATTGCAGCGAGTTGAACAGCCCGATGCTGATCACCGACAGAAACACCATGAAGCCCAGCCGTGCCCGGATCAGCGGCCAGTCCTGCCTCAGCGCCCGCCACCCGAACGGCAGCAGGATCAGCGTCGCCAGGGTCCAGCGCAGGAACGACAGCGTAAAGGGCGGGATGTGGCCGGCGGCCGCGCGGCCGACAATGGCGTTGCCGGCCCAGAACAGCGAGGTCAGGCTGAGCAGCAGATAGGGCTGGTTGAGCAGCCAGCCGAATGGCGTGGGTTCGGCGGGAAGTGGGCGCGCGGACATCGGAAGGCCTGACTTGCCATGCGGGCTTCCGATCAAGCGGCTGGTTCCGCCTGATCGTTGGGATGCCCTGTTGCCCTGTCAGACACGCAATTGCACCCTGGTTCAAGCCCCGCCGGCCTACCGGTTCAAGTTCCAGCCATTGTCCTGGCGGTCGCGCGCCCGGCGCCGGTTCTGCTGATCGAAGGCGAGGCGCGGGTTGAGGATGCAGTCGCCGCGCTGTCCGCTCACCGTCGCCATGCACTGCTGATAGGAGGTGAACGAGCAGCTCGGATTGAAGCCGTTGAACGAGGTGCGCTCGCACCACGGATAGTCGCGGGCCTGGCCCGGCGCGGCGCCGAATGCGATGAAGATGGCGGCGGCTGCCAGAAATGAACGCATGTCGGCTCTCCCTTGTTGGTTTCGATCATTCGCCAGTGAAGCAGGCGTTCCTGTCGGCAGCGAGGCAAACAAGCCGCGCCGCGTTATTCTGTCAGCGTCGCCGCGATCGCCGCCAGCGCTTCCCGTGCGGCTTCGGGGGCGATCTCGATCTGCAGCCCGCGCTGGCCGCCATTGAGATAGACCGTCGCTTCGCCCAGCGCCGCGGCCTCGATGGCGGTGCGGACCTTCTTCTTCTGCGCGAACGGGCTGTTGCCGCCGACATGATAGCCGGTGAGGCGCTCGGCATCCGCCGGCCGCATCATCCTGGCCGTCTTGCCGGCGAAGGCGACGGCCAGCTTCTTCATGCTGACCTCCTTGTCGGAGGGCACCACGACGCAGACCGGCTGGCCGTCGACCTCGGCCATCAGTGTCTTCAGCATGCGCCGCGGCGCGATGCCGAGCGCTTCCGCCGCCTGCAGGCCGATGCTCGCGGCATCGGCGTCATAGTCGTAGCTGTGCAGCGTAAACGCTATGCCGGCCTTGCCCAGCGCCTGCGTCGCCCGTGTGATCTTCGACATCCGGCCCCCGTCCTCGCCGCCCCATATTGGCTCCGCGAACATCGGGGAGGCCGTCATCGGCCTTGTCACTTACGCCATTATCGAGACGACAGAAACCGGCGGCCGCGCCAAATAGGCCGGCCACAAACCGCCCCTTGACTTGGAGTGCGCTCCAACTCGTATCTGTCTCCGCGTCGTGGCGAGAACAAGGTGCTCATGAAGATCGGCGAACTGGCAAGGCGTTCGGGACTGTCGGCCCACACCATCCGCTATTACGAGCGGATCGGGCTGCTGCCCTATGCCGACCGGGACCGATCGCGCCAGCGGGACTACGACGCATCGATCCTGGTCTGGATCGGATTCCTTGGCCGTCTCAGGACGATCGGGATGCCGATCCGCGACATGCTGCGTTATGCGGCCTTGCGGGAACGCGGCGTCGGCACGGAGGCGGAGCGGCGCGAATTGCTGGCGCAGCACCGCGACCGGGTTCGTGCGCATGTCGCTGAGCTGCGGGCTACCCTTCTCGTCCTCGATACCAAGATCGCCGGCTACGCCGGCGAGCAACAGAGGATGAAGGACCATGACGCAAAATCACCACAGCGCCGGCGAAAGCCGGCTCGAACGCGGGCGACGCGCGCTGGCTGAGATCGACGGCGAGGGCGGCGAGAAGGTCGTCGCAGCGCTGGCCGATATCGCGCCGGACTTCGCCATTTACCTGCTCGAGTTTCCGTTCGGCGACATCTATTCGCGCCCCGGTCTCGACCTGCGCGCCCGTGAGATCGCCACCATCGCGGCGCTGACGGCGATGGGCAACGCCGCTCCGCAACTGAAGGTGCATATCCAGGCCGGCCTCAATGTCGGGCTCTCCCGTGACGAGATCGTGGAGATCGTCATGCAGATGGCCGTCTATGCGGGATTTCCGGCGGCGCTGAATGGCCTGTTCGCGGCGAAGGAAGTGTTTGCCGCGCAGCATCCGAGGGAAGAAGGCCAGGCGGCATGACAAGGATGCTACGTAACGGCGTTCAGGACGCGGTTCAAATAGTTTGAGGCGCCGGCCTCAATGCTCGATGAACTTCTTGTAGATCCAGCGGCGGCCGTCATGCCGCCGCCAGACCTGGCCATGGACCAGGCGACCGGCGATCGACCGGCGCGGGATCGCGACCCGCCACAGGTGCCACACCGACGCCCAGGCCGGACGCGGGCGCAGTCGCAAAATCCGTTGATAATCCTCGCGGAGGGCAAACATGGTGAACTCGACCTTGCGCTGAGCGGCGATGCCGGGCGCGCCGGCGGTGCCAAGCACCCTTGCCGCACGGAACCCGGTGCATGACCCCCGCAAGCTACCCGGCGCCGGTTCGGACGCAATGCCAGATTGCCGTTAAGCTAACCGATCAACCTTACTGCCCCGTTGGCCCGCCGCGATCCACACCTCGAACGGGCGACCGCAGGCTGGTGATCCGGTGGGCGCTCGCGGTGGACGGCGCTCCCGCCCGTGAACGAGCGATCGCGCCAACGCGCGGCCAAGTGGGCCGCGCCGATCCGCCGGTTCGTCGCGGCTTCTCCGCCAACCTGTCCAAAAGATAACCCCGCGCGGCCGCGAATCCACGCCAAGCCATTCGGAATTTTTGGGGAATTTCAAGGGTTTGCTAGGTATTTCCCGACGGCATTTCGAGACCGTTGCCGCTTGCGTCGCCGGCCTGCATCCGTTATCCCCGTGAGGCCTCGCATGCGAGCGGCCGCGGTCGCGTTTGGCTGGGCGCTCTGGCATGACCTGCGACACGGGAAACCGGTTTTCCCGTGGCTGTCATGCGCCACGAAGTGATTTGCAGGGGACTACCTCGAAATGGCTAATGTTGTCGTCGTCGGCGCCCAGTGGGGCGACGAGGGGAAGGGCAAGATCGTCGACTGGTTGTCGGAGCAGGCCGACATCGTCGCCCGCTTCCAGGGCGGTCACAATGCCGGCCATACGCTGGTCATCAACGGCACCACCTACAAGCTGGCGCTGCTGCCGTCGGGCGTGCTGCGCCCCTCCAAGCTCGGTGTCATCGGCAATGGCGTGGTGTTCGACCCGCAGGCATTTCTCGACGAAGTCGGCCGGTTGCGCGGCCAGGGTGTGCATATCGGTCCCGACAATCTGCGCATCGCCGAGAACGTCACGCTGATCCTGCCGCTGCACCGCGAACTCGATTCGCTGCGCGAAAACGCCAGCAAGGCGAACGCGATCGGCACCACCCAGCGCGGCATCGGCCCGGCCTATGAAGACAAGGTCGGCCGCCGTGCCATCCGGCTGATGGATCTTGCCGATCCCGACACGCTGCCGAACAAGATCGACCGGCTGCTGGCGCATCACAATGCGCTGCGCCGTGGTTTTGGCCTGCCGGAATTCGATGGCGCCGAGATCCAGAAGGGCCTGATGGCGCTGGCGCCGGAACTGCTGCCTTACGCCGAAGCGGTGTGGCGGCTGCTCGACCAGAAGCGTCGCGAGGGCAAGCGCATCTTGTTCGAGGGCGCGCAGGGCGCGCTGCTCGACGTCGACCACGGCACCTATCCCTATGTCACCTCGTCCAACACCGTGGCGGCGCAGGCCGCCACCGGCACCGGCATGGGCCCGGGCTCGGTCGGCTATGTGCTCGGCATCTGCAAGGCCTACACCACGCGGGTCGGCGCCGGTCCGTTTCCGACCGAACTCGACAACGAGATCGGTCGCAAGATCGGCGAACGCGGTCGCGAATTCGGCACCAATACCGGCCGCCCGCGCCGTTGCGGCTGGTTCGACGCGGTGCTGGTCCGGCAGACCGTCCGCACCTGCGGCATCCATGGGCTGGCGCTGACCAAGCTCGACATCCTCGATGGTTTCGATTCCATCGAGGTTTGCGTCGGCTACATGCTGGACGGCAAGGAGATCGATTATCTGCCGGCCGGCGAGGGCGCCCAGGCGCGCATCGTGCCGGTCTATGAGACCATCGAAGGCTGGAAGGAACCGACCGCCAATGCGCGTTCCTGGGCCGATCTGCCGGCGCAGGCGATCAAGTATGTCCGTCGGGTCGAGGAACTGGTTGGTTGCCCGATTGCTTTGCTTTCCACCAGCCCGGAACGCGAAGATACTATTCTGGTACAAAATCCGTTTGAGGCTTAACGAACTATTACCGGAATTCGTTCAAAGTGAGCGAATCCGCAGAGCTGAGTATCGATGGCTGATTACTACCCGCTGATTGCCCGAGCCATCTCCGGACTGGATCCCAGTGCCCCCGGAGAGAGCCGGCGTGCGCTCTATGAGCGCGCGCGTACGGCCCTGATCGCGCAATTGCGCAGCGTCGAGCCGCCGCTCAGCGAGTCCGAGATCACGCGGGAGCGGCTGTCGCTCGAAGAAGCCGTGCGAAAAGTCGAGTCCGAGGCGGCGCAGCGCGCCCGCGATCTGACCCGCGGCAGCGATGCCAAGAACGAATCCAAGAGCGATGCGAAGCCACGCGCCGGCGATTCGTTTCGCAACACCACGCGCGGCAATGCCCGTCCGGTCGACCCCGCCGACGCCTCGCCGCGCGGCCGCCAGCCGATCGTGCCGACCCCGCCCGGGTCGCGCGACCGCCCGGAAAACCGCGCCGAGGAGCGCGCGCCCGAGCGTTCGCCACGCAATCTGCGCGTCGATCCGCCACCGATTCCGCGGCAGTCGGCGCCGCCGGCCGCGAACAACCCGGATCCCAATCAGGCGTCGAACGGTCCGCCGACCCGCGAGCGCACCGGCGGTCCGCGCCGCTTCGACAACAATACGCCGCCGCCCGCGCCGGGCGCCGCCGCGATGCGTGGCTTTCGCGATGTCACCGCCGATGTCGACGACCTCGGCCGCGCCGCGGCGCAGGCCAACCGCGCCGCGCGCAAGAGCTACGCCAACGTGCCGTCGCAGACGCCGGAACTCGACCGGCTCGAGCCGAGCATGGACGATCGCGGCGAGAATTACGGCTACAACAACCCGATGGCCGAGGACGACGATCCGCCGCCGATCTCGCGGCTGCGCGAACCGCCCTCGAAAAACGGCAAGTCGCCGAAGGCGACACGGACCAGGCGTGAGAGCGGCGGTTTTCCGTTCAAGTCCGCGATCATCATCGCGATCCTGCTGATTGTGGTTGGCCTGGCCTTCGTCGCCGGACCGGGGCTGCTGAAGTCGCTGCGCGGGCTCGGCTCCTCCTCGACGCCGGTGGCGGTCGATACCAACAAGGACGCGCCATTGTCGCCGCGGCCGAAGATCGCCGACCGCGTCGGCCAGCCCGGCTCGTCCGACCAGGTCGCGCCGGTGGCGCAGCGCGTGGTGCTGTATGACGAGGATCCGGCCGAGCCGAAGGGCAAGCAATATGTCGGCACGGTGGTATGGCGCACCGAGCAGATCAAGGCCTCGGGCGGCAAGCCCGGCGATATCGCGGTGCGCGCGGACATCGAGATCCCCGAGCGCAAGTTCAAGATGACGATGTCGTTCCGCCGTAACACCGACACCTCGCTGCCGGCCAGCCACACCGCCGAGCTGACCTTCGTGCTGCCCACCGACTTCGTCGGCGGCGGCGTCGCCAACGTGCCGGGCGTGCTGATGAAGTCCAACGAGCAGGCCCGCGGCACGCCGTTGGCCGGGCTCGCGGTCAAGGTCACCGATGGCTTCTTCCTGGTGGGCCTCAGCAATGTCGAGAGCGACCGCGTCCGCAACCTGCAACTGCTGAAAGAGCGGTCGTGGTTCGACATCCCGCTGGTCTATACCAACCAGCGCCGCGCCATTATCGCGATCGAGAAGGGCTCGCCCGGCGAACGCGCCTTCAACGACGCCTTCGCCGCCTGGGGCGAATAGCGCCGGTTGCTGGCAATGATCTGTTCGGATTGCAATGCTGAGCCGTGTCCCGGACGCGATGGATCGCGCCCAATTGGACGTGGCGCGCCGCGTATCGGACAAGATAATGGCCGGGACATGCCCGGCCATGCCGTCGCTTATGGTGGAATTGTCGAGAGCGCTTACGCGCGGGGCTGCTCGAAATAGCGTGGCGCGTCGCGCCAGCCGGTGGCTTCGGCCATCAGCGCCCTGACGCGATAGTCGAGCGCCAGGTCGAACAGCAACTCACGCAGTTCGAAATCCGCCTCGGTGCGCGCCTTCTGGCTGCAATCATCGGCCTGGTCCCTGAAATAATCCACTGACATGTCTCGCTCCGTCGTGCCCCGATCGAGAACTTCGCCGCGCTTTCGGGCAAAGCCGTGGCGACACCGGTGTCATTCGGTGGCGCCGCGCGGTCCCGCGCCGTTCAATTATGGCGCGCCCCCGGCGCCGGCGCGTACCGCGTGCGACACCAGATCGCCGGCATCGGTGACGCCCTCGGCGGCATGGCGCACAATGGTCTCGGCCATCATCGCCTTGGTGGCTGGCGTGCGATGCTCCGCGGCGATCTCGCCGACCGCGATCTCCAGCACCTCACGCAACACCGCGACATAATGCGGATCGAATTTCGAGGTTGGAATAGTGGTCATGCGGCACTCCCTGGTTGCCGCGGAACGTGGCGGCGCATTGGGGCTGATCTGAGTCAGTCGCATGAAGCCGCGATGACGTTTGCTGACATTGAATTGACGGGGGGCGTGCTGAACGTTTTCGCATCCGGCGCGACGTCGCAGCCAGCGCAATGACCGGTGCACAATTGCGACCGATCGTTCAAATGCGAGCTAAAGCCTTCACCCAATGAAAACAGCCGTGGGCTACGCAGGGGCATAACGAAAGGTATACAGATGCTCCCTGATGGCAAATATTCCGCGTGGTACAAAACCGACCGCTCCGACGGCGTCGGCGTCGTCGAAATCACCGATGGACGGTTGTTCGGACGCGACACGATCCTGGAATATAGCGGCTCCTTCATCCAGAAGGGCGACACCTTCGAGGCCCGGATTTCGACCCGGCGTTACGCCGAAGGTCAGGTCGCGCTACTCGGCGCGGACGAACTGGATTTCGAGTTCGCCGGAACCTCGCGCGACTCGACGGCGATCTGCTGGGGCAAGGTCGCGCAAATGCCGCACGTCCCGCTCGAAGTCGTGCTGGTGCGCATCGAGGACGAGCCGGTGGCGGGATGAGCCCGAGCTGGGGCCGTTCTATTCGTAGTCCAGCCGTGTCCCGAACAATTGCTCCACCAGGCTGGGCTGGGTGACCACCCAGCGGCCGGGATATCCGGTGCGGGTATCTTCCACATAACGTGACGGCGCCGCGACGATGTAGAGCGGCGGCGCCGGCCGAATGCCGGAATGAATCGGAACGTACAGGACCGGGCGCCGCGCAGGATGACGCGCATCGCGATAGTCCGCGGCATCAGCCGACGCCGTCATCGCCATGACAGCACTGAATACGATCATCCCAACACGCACGATAGCACCTCGCAGCCGCAACCCTGCCTGCGAGGCTAGCCCGCGAAGGTTAACGACGACTCAATTCCGCGTGCGCGGGCCGCGGGGTGGATCAGCGTATCATGATCCGCCGCGCACGACATTCGCGCCGCCAGACGATGGCACCATAGGTTTCGCACGCCAGCGAAGTTCGTGTTAGTAACGCACGACTCTGACGGGCCGCGTGTCGCCCGGCAAGCTCCCGCCATCCAATTGCAGCGAGGTGGCGGGTATGCGCGGCTCATTCGAACAGCGGATCAAGATCGCGAACGGCGCTCCTAGCGGGTTCGACCATCTGCGGATCGGTCTGTCGCTCGCCGTGCTGGTCTGGCACTGCTACGCCGTCTCGAACTATGACGATTCAAACCGGCTGTTCTGGGCCGGGCCGTGGCGGGCATTATCGGCCGCGATCCTGCCGATGTTTTTCGCGCTGTCCGGATTTCTGGTCGCCGGCAGTCTGGGGCGAACCAGGCTGCACCAGTTCGCGATGTTGCGGCTGCTGCGCATCATTCCGGCGCTGGCTTTCGAGACCGTTCTGGTGGCGCTGTTTCTGGGCACGATCTTCACGGTGTTGCCGCTGGCGGTGTATTTCAGCTCGGCGGAATTCTATGCGTACTTCCTCAATATCGTGGGTTTCATCCATTACACGCTGCCCGGCGTGTTCGACGGCCGGATGATCAATGCGCAGCTCTGGACCATCCCCTCGGAGCTGGAATGCTATCTGGCGCTGATGGTGCTGGCGCTGGTCGGGCTGACGCGCCGACCGGCCGTGTTCGTCGGTGGGTTGATGATCGGCGCGATCGCGATGACCGTGTTCTCGATCAGCGCCGGCGACCAGAGCCCCTATGCGCAACTGGGCGGCAGGGTGCTGGTGTTTTCCTTCATGGCCGGCGTCGCGGCCTATCTGTATCGCGACCGAATCGCGTCCGACGGCCGGCTGTTCGTGCTCTGCGTGGTGCTGGCAGGGGCGCTGCTCAGCTACCGCGAGACGTCGTTTCTGGCCGCTTTCCCGGTCGCCTATGCGACGGTGTGGCTCGGCCTGACCAACCCGCCGAGATTGCCGTTCGGCGATCTCTCCTACGGCGTCTTCCTGTTTCACTTCCCGATCCTGCAGGCGCTGCATCATGGTCTCGGCGAGGCGACGACGATGCCTGTCTATGTCGCGGCGGTGCTGCCGCTGTCGGTCGCCTGCGCGTGGATTTCCTGGACCTTCGTCGAGAAGCCGCTGCTGTCGCGCAAGTGGCGGATCATCGCCAGCATCGAACGCGCGGCGATGTCGTTGCGCAATATCATTATCCCGGTCGCGACACCGAAATTGCCTTAGTGCTGTAGGGCGCTACTTGCAGCCATAGCTCCCGGGCCGCGGCGTCGGCCCGCCGTTCCAGGTGGTACGCAGTGGGTAGACGCAGGCTGGATAGCTCAGCCGGTTGTCGCGCGACGTGACCATGATCTCGCCCGGCGCCGTGCCGTTCTCGACCCAGTCGGTCAGCGCCGTGAAGAACTGGTCCTGTTCGCGGGTCGGCGTCTGGTTGGCGTTGCCGGGCAGTTTCGGCAGCGGTACGGAATCATTGTTGCCCGTCACGGTATAGGCACGGCCCTGCGACGAATGCGCCGAGCCCGGCAGCAGATACATCCGCATGAATTTCTGTACCTCGCCATGGCCGCCCATCGCCGCTGCCACGCGCTCGTGATAATAGACGTTGCCGGCTGGCGGGATCGCGTCGTCCACCAGCCCGCTATAGACAATGACCTTGCGGCCGAGGTCGCGGAGCTTGCCGAGGTCGGTACGGTCGGTGATGAAGTTGCTGAACAGCGTCGACTGCAGCGCGACATTCCTGCCGAGCGCATCCGCCAGCCCGGCATAATCCAGCTCGCGCCATTTGTTGCGCTCGCTGATGGCGACATGGCTGAACGGAATGTTGGCCGCGGTGCTGCCGCTGGCGTCCGCGGCATAGCGGATATCCCGCAGCGCCAGGGCGACGCCGTCGGCGGAGGCGCCGGTGATCTGGCCTGATATCGCCGTGGTCTTCGTAAACGTCCACCACAATTGCTTCGCGCCGAGCCTCTTGCCGCCGCGGCTGTCGGTGCTCTGCGCGGCGTCGTAGCTGCCGTCCGGCGTGGCGCCGTACCAGATCCGGTCGAGCGCGAGCGCTTCCTTCAGCGTCATGCAGGTCGCCGCGTCCTCATTGCGGCCGGTGACGCCTTGCCCGGCCTCGCCGCTGCACAGCGCGGCGGCATCGCGCGCCGGGTCGTAATCGCAGGCGAACGGATCGAGCAGGAAGCCGAGCCCGGCTTTGTCGCAGGCGGCGAGGGCGCGCTTGTTGGCGGCGTCGACCCTGGCCGCGAAGGCCGCGGCCTTCGGCCGGTCGAGCGCGGTGAAGCCCAGCTCGGTCTTCATCACGAGCTGCGGATACAGCGCCACGGTGGAATGCATCGGCGTGCTCATGGTCGGCTGCGCGATCATGTAGCCGTCATAGAGTTCGGGATATTCCTGGGCGATCTTCATGCCCTGGCGGCCGCCCTGCGAATGGCCGTCATAATAGCTGAACGCCGGCGGCTTGCCGTAATACAGGCTGACCAGCGCTTTGGTCTTGACCGCCTGCTCGACCATCGCGCGCACCGAAAAATCGCGAAACCCCTCGACGTTGATGCTGCCGTCGGAGAGAAAGGTGAACGAGCCGTCCTGGTACCAGGGCTGCCCGGCGTCGGTGGTGCCGGACGCGTAGCCCATATTGGCATTGACCAGCGCCGGCACCTTGCTGCCGATCTTGCCCTCGGTGCGGTGACCGCCGCCGACCCAGCCGCCGCCGCCATAGTTGCGGATCCGCTCGTTCCAGTTCGCCGGACTGGGCAGCCAGACCTCGATGCCGATGCCTTCGGACCAGGATTTTGCGTTCTTGTCCTTTTCCGCCGTGGTCCCGGGACCGACCAGCAGCTTGACCAGGCACAGATCGGCCGCCGCGATGATCGGCTTTGGCGAATCCTGCGCCAGCAGCTCCTCGCCCTTCCGGATGGCGCGGACGGCTACCACCGTGGTGGCCTCGGCGCGGAACGCGGTCTTGAGGCCGTCGTCGCAGCCGAGCTGCTGGGCGGTCGCGGGCGCGGCGGTGAGGCATGTGGCCACCAGCCAGGCGATCCCGGCAAACCGGCCTGCGCCAGAACGCGCGCGATTGAAATCACCGGCGATGTAGGTGGTCGGCATGGCGTTTCCCCAAAATATTATTGTTGTTGCCTTGAATTTCAACAGTTCGCGCCGGCACGCAACTACCAAAACATTGCCGGGGCGTAACATAATGTTAAGGCGGGTCGGCGCGGTGCATCGAAGCATCGACGCTCGCTATTGCGCCCGACCGACCTTCGCCGCCCGGGTGACGATGACGACGTGCGCGGCGGCCGTGATCACCGAGAAGCCGAGCACGCCGATCTCCTCGCCGTGCATTGTCCGCGGCGCGTAGGTCATGGTCAGCCAGATCAGCGTAGCGTCATCCGCTGCTCGCCAAGCTATCACTGCCAAAGATCGGCGCATCGAATTATTTGAAGTGGGTGACTAGGCTATCCTCGATCCAGCAAACTATCGCCTCTGCCGTGGGAGATCCCCGCACTTCGGAGTTGACGACAAGCCAGATCGGCGCTTCGAGCAGCGGCCACGGCGCGGCGGCGACCCGCCGCAGCCCGTTCTCGGACTCGGCGACAAATTCTGGAAGCAGGATCGCCGCGTTCAATGCCCTCGCTAGTGCGAGCTGCTGAGGCAGAGCATTGGCCGCGGCCATTTTGTTCGATGAGCTGGTCAATTGCTCCATGGAACGAGCCGCGGGAATCGCTGACAGATTCTCCGTCCAGCCTATCCATGGCACCTGTAAAACACCTTCGGCAGTGAGCGTAGCTTCGTGGATCGAGGTCGCTCCTTCGGGTGCGTAGAGCCCGAACCGAACGGTCCCCATGCGGCGCGCGAACAGCGAGTCTTCCCCCGGATCCGACAGGCGAACGGCGATGTCAGCCTCGCGCTCCAGCAATCGCGCGCGACTGGGCGAGGAAAGAAACTCTGGAACGAGATGGGGGGCCGAACCGCGCAGCGCGGCGGTGCGCGGACCGAGAAGATACAGCACGATAGCGTCTGGCGCGGCGATCCGCACGGTGCCTTCGGGTAACACCCGCGCCGTCGCAGCCGCTTGCTCAAAGGCCCCGATGGCGGCTTGCGCCGCTTCCGCGGATGCCAGCAGCCGCTGACCGGCTTCGGTTAGTCCATGGCCACGGTTGGTGCGCACGAACAGCGGCACCCCGATTCTTGTTTCCAGCGCGGAGATTCGCCGATGCAATGTGGGCACCGATGTGCCCAACCGCTCGGCCGCGCGCGTCAACCGCGTCTGCTTGGCGACGGCGATGAAGGCTTCGATGTCAGGCCAGCTCATGTTCACACCGGATTTGGAAAACCGCTTTTCAAAAGCGAGGTTGCGGCAGGCAATCCGGACTGTCCATCTCCTATTGGTAAATGTTCGATGGAGAGGCCCCGTGATGACAAGACGCCAATTCGAAGCTGCCGCGCTCGCGACGGTCTTGACCGCTTCGGTCGAAGCTCGAGCAACCTCGGAGGTCATTGCCCGCCAGGCGCCCGCGCATTATCGCCTGTCAGTCGACGGCTTGCGAATCACCGCGCTGTGCGACGGTTACCTCAATCTCGCGCATACGTTGTTCCCAGCGGCGACGGAACAGCATGCTTCCGAACTCGCCCATGCGGCGTTTCTCACGCCCGGACCATTGCCGACCGCGGTCAATGCCTTCGCGGTCGAAGCCGGCGGCCGTCTGATCCTGATCGATGCCGGGGTCGGACCGTCTCGCGGCGATACGCTGGGGCGATTGCCGGCCGAAATGCGCGCAGCCGGTCTCGATCCCGCGCTCGTCGCGGCGGTATTGCTGACTCATCTGCACACGGATCATTGTGGCGGACTGCTCGACGCCGACGGCCAGCCGGTGTTTCCGAATGCCGAGATCCTGGTTGCTGAGCCCGAATGGCAATTCTGGAGTGATCCCGGCTTGGCGGCCCGGGCGCCGGCGGCGATGCGGCCGATGATCAGCGTCGCGAACCAGGCGCTGGGTGCCTATCGCCAGCGTATCACCCGTTTCATGCCTGGGACCGAGCCAATTCCGGGAATTCGCTCCGTCGCATTGGCCGGCCACACTCCGGGCCATACCGGCTTCATCCTGGGCTCCAGCAACGATGCCGTGTTCATCTGGGCGGACATTGTTCATGTCGCTTCTTATCAATTCCCGCGCCCCGAATGGGGCCTGAGCTTCGACGTCGACCAGACCGCCGCGGCCGACATGCGCGCGCGGACCTTCGCGCAGGCTGCTGGCGACCGTTTGCGTGTCGCGGGTATGCACTTGGCGTTTCCGGGGATAGGCCATGTCGTTCGCGATGGCGCTGGCTTCCGTTATCTTGCCGAAGATTGGCGGCCACTGCGCTGACCGAGGCGCCGGCATGACCCGTCGACACATCCATTCGCGGCCCCGTACGAATTCTCGCGCGACTTGGTGCCGATCAGGGCGGTTGAGGGACCAATCGCCTGGCAGACAGCCGTTAGGACTGTGCTCCGCTATGGAGCAGCACCGAAGCGGGACCCCGCCGATCCGCAGGATAAATGGTTGATTTATCTGAGATATATCGCATTCGGCAGGGGTCCCGATCGGCGCCGATCGGGAGCCCTGCTCAAACGAATTGGCATCCAGAAATCAGTTGCTTAAGCGGATCTACGAGAGGTCCCGCTTCGGCGCTGATTTACATCCGCCTCTGCGGAACTCCGGCCAGCTCTCGAATTGGCAGGTATTTTCGCTGCCGCCGGCGCCGCGCTGTTCCTGGCGTTCTGGGCCGTCGGCTGGATCTGCGCGGGGTTCGCTCGCGAGACTTCCTGACTTTCGATAATCAATCTTATTGAATGCTAGGGTGCATACACCCATGGGTGAGTGCGCCCGACCGGCGATCGACCGCCACTACTGGGTTCCTGCTACATCATC
>NZ_JANXTC010000409.1:0-13263 GCF_025356345.1 Tardiphaga sp. | reverse complement strand
CGGTCATCATCGCCGAGGACCGGGACATGCTGGAATCGACGGATCCGGACGCCATCGTCGACATGAGCCGCAAGATCGAGAAACACATGCCGTCGGATCGGCCGGGTATGCTGATGCGCTCGCGGCTGCTCAAGTTGTTGCAATCCAACAATGAGGAGGAGCAGCCGAGACATCAGTTGGCCTGATGAGTCGATGAACGCCACAATTCCGTCAGCTCATGACGGGGGATGTCGAGGTTCGAATCCTGCCGCGGCAGGCATGGTGGCGTTGATTGCCGCCGCTGTGAGGCCTGAGTTCCGCTATTCGCCCTTCGCCGATTTCGCGCACCCGCTCTCGGCGACAACGATCGCGATTTGGCTGAAAAACTTGTGGTCGCCAGTGATCCAACCTCCAGGCAGGCGCGTAGAAACCATGGAAACATGAGCGGAAATCAGCGCCGAATTCGTAATGAGGGAAGATCCACGCATCACAGGATTGGCTCGCCTGGTCGCGGCGGGCATCCGGCCACCCGCGGGGGTCGGCCGTATCGCGCTGGCGCTGATTGCGGGCGTGGCATGCCACCTCACATTTGCCGCGGCCGTGACCGCGATGATCGTAGCCATGTTTTTCGGTCTGAGTGAAGGATTGGGGCGTGTGCCATGGCCATGGGCGATCCTCGCCAACGCGGCGCTTGTGTTGCAGTTTCCGCTCGCGCATTCGCTATTGCTGACCGGGCCGGGTGGGCGGTGGCTGGCGAGGCTGATCCCCGGTCCCCATGGCACAACGCTTTCCACCACTACCTACGCAACGATCGCTTCGCTGCAACTCTTGAGCTTGTTCGCGCTCTGGACGCCGTCCGGCATCGTCTGGTGGCGGGCTGACGGCGCGACGTTGTGGTGGGTATGCGCGGCGTATACGGCTGCCTGGTTGGTGCTGATCAAGGCCAGCTTCGATGCGGGGGCCGAGGTCCAATCGGGGGCACTCGGCTGGATGTCGCTACTGGCGAAAATTCGTCCTGTATTCCCCGACATGCCGACGCACGGCCTGTTTCGCGTGATCCGCCAGCCAATCTATGTGGCCTTCGCGCTGACGCTGTGGACGGTACCAGTATGGACGCCGGATCAACTCGCTCTGGCGCTGTCTTACACCGCCTATTGCCTCGTTGCCCCAAGGCTGAAGGAACGTCGGTTTGCCGTGCGCTATGGTGATCGGTTCCAGCGTTATCAAGCCGATGTGCCCTATGTCCTGCCCCGTCACGCCATGAGAAAAGACAGCCGCGATGCGCAATGACCTGACCATTTATGACCGGGTTTCCGATCACTGGTGGTCGGACGACGTGCGCTGGGTTCGGACCCTGAAAAACCTCGCGTCGGGGCGATTGAAATGGTTTGACCGTCAAATCGACTGGCGGGAAAAGAGCGTTCTCGATCTTGGTTGCGCCGGAGGCTTCATGGCGGAAGCCATGGCAAAACGGGGCGCCCATGTGACCGGGATCGATCCTGCCGAGGGGGTCATCGCGGCTGCTCGCCGCCATGCCCGACGCGGAGGCTTGCGGATCAGCTATGATGTCGGCGTGGGCGAGGCATTGCCTTACGCCGATGCCAGTTTTGATGCGGTGGTTTGCGTCGATGTGCTGGAGCATGTCGGTAATCTGGACCAGGTCATCTCGGAAGTGGCCCGGGTGCTGCGCCCCGGCGGTGTGTTCCTGTTCGATACGATCAACCGCAACCCGATCGCTCGCTTTGCGGCCATCACGCTTGCGGAAGATCTGCTGCGCCTGTTGCCGCGTGGCACCCACGACCCCTCGATGTTCATCCGGCCAAGCGAATTGCGGCGGGTGATGCAAAAGGTCGGTCTGCGGCCCGGTCCGATCACCGGCCTTGGTCCGCGCGCGCTGAACCGGCGGCTGGACCTGACCTTTGGTCCCTTGCCAATGACCATGATCCTGTTCATGGGACTGGCCCATAAACAGGATATCCGGACATGACCACCCTTGGCCTTCTGACCACCGCGCTGCTGTTTGGAGGAATGGTGCTGTTTTCTTTCGGCTTCGCCGCCTTTTTGTTCTCGGCGTTGCCGTCACCCGTCGCGGGGCAGACGCTGCGCCGCGCATTTCCGCATTTCTATCTGTTCGTGCTGGTCACGGCGGTTGTGGCAGCGGCCCTGATGTGGCCGCAAGACAGGTTCGCTGCCATGCTGCTCGCTGGGATCGCTCTGACCACGTGGCCCAGCCGCCAGATTCTGATGCCCGCGATAAACGCGGCAACGAATATGAACGCGAAGGCCCGTTTCAAGCTCCTGCACGGCCTGTCCGTCCTCGTCACCCTGGCGCATATCGGAATGGCGGGGCTGGCTCTCGCGCGGTTCACCTGAAGGATTCGTCATCACGCTCGATACCGGCGCGCCGTTGTCGCGCCGACCAAAATCCCGTGTGCGCCACAATTCGAATTCACGGCTGGTCAATCCGCACGGTAAACCGGGGTTGCGATCCCTTCCATGCGTGCCTTGATCTGCAGCGCCGTGTAGATGGAGAAGTGTCGCGCCTGCTGCAGATTGCCGCCCTGGAACCAGAGCGCTTCCTGATTTGTCGGCTTCCACATGTTGCGTAGTTCACCCTCCCACGGCCCGGAATCTTTTGCGGTACCGGAACCCAGCCCCCAGCACGGCCCGACCTTGTCGGCGACGGCTGACGAGATCAGTAGCGCCGCCCAATCATTCATCGGCCCGTAGCCCGTCGCGTAGACAATGAGGTCGGCGGGCAGGGTGGTACCATCCGCCATGGTCACGCCATCCTCGGAGAGATGGTCGATCTCCACGCCGGACTTCAGCGCAATGTCGCCGTTGATGATCAGATCCGAGGCGCCGACATCGATGTAATAACCGGAGCCGCGTCGTGGATACATCAGGCCGATGCCGGTTTCGTCCTCGCCGAAGGTCAGCATGAAGCCTGCCGCTTCGAGTTTCCCGTAGAATTCGGCGTCGTCCTGCCGGAAGCGCGCCACCACGGGCTTCGCGAATTGCGGCAGGATGCGATAGGGGATCGAGGCAGCGATCAGGTCGGCCTTGTCGGCGTCGATGCCAGCCTCCACGGCTGCCTGAGAGTACAGCGGCCGGCCGTACCGCTCCAGCGTGCTGGACTTCACCACGAGTGTCGGCGAGCGCTGGATCATTGCCACGCTGGCGCCATTCTCCCACAGATCCGCCGCGATATCATGGGCGGAATTGTTGGCGCCGATGATGACGCAGTTCTTGCCGGCATAAGGCGCGCCATCCTTGTAGTCGCTTGAATGAAGCTGCGCGCCGCGAAAACTCTCCTGACCATTGATGGCCGGGCGGTTCGGCACGCCGGACATGCCGGTGGCCAGAACCAGTTGCGCTGGCCGCAGCGTGATTGTGCGGCCGTCGCGCTCAACCTCGACGCTCCAGCGTTTGGTCGTATCGTCCCATTCGGCATGGGTGCAGGGCGTTGAATTCCAGATGTCCAGTTCCAGGATGGAGGCGTAAGCCTCCAGCCAGTCGCCCATCTTGTCCTTCGGCGTGTAGATCGGCCAATGGTCGGGAAACGGCAAATAAGGCATGTGATCGTACCACACTGGATCGTGCAGGCAGAGCGACCGGTAGCGGCGGCGCCAGCCGTCGCCTGGCCGTGGCAACGCATCCACGATCAATGTGGGAACGTCGAGTTGCTTCAGCCGCGCGGCCAGCGCCAGCCCGCCCTGGCCGCCGCCGACGATCAGGCAATAGGGCTGCTTCGATATACCGAGTTCGGCCCTGGCGTCGTTGCGTCCGTCCTGCCAGACCCGTCGCCCTTTGACGACGCCGTGCTGCGCGCCTGCGACACGCGTCTCGCCGCGCTTCTCTTCATGTCCCTTTAGCTCGCGCAGGGTAGTGAAGAAGGTCCAGCAGCGACCGTCCTTCAGCCGTAGATGGCCCTTGCCGCGCCCGACGGCGGTCTCGAAACTGAACCAGGCGCCGGCCGTGTCGCCCGGTTTGTCCTCTGACTCGATCCGCCAATTTTCCGGCTTCACCTCGTCGAGGCGGTGCAGCAGCATATCCCAGATCGAGTCGTGACCTTCCAGCGTGGCGATGTCCCAGGTGAAGGCAAGGAAGTCCCGCCAATAGCTGTCGTCCAGGAACAGGGCCTGAAACTGGACCTTGTCACGACTGACCATCGCTGCGTGGAAGTCGGCGAGCCAGCGCGCAGGCTGACGATCGGAATGCACAGAGATAGCTTCACCTCCACCTATAACACAATATATGATATAGGAGCATTTTGAAGGTGGCGAGTGGTTCGTGATGTTACGTTCGTCTTTTTGGCATGAGCCCGCTTGATATAAACCCGCATGGAGCGGGAAACTGCCTGGCTTCGCTCTAACACCTCTGCGCCACCCAACGACTGCAACATTCTGGATCTGACGACATGGCATTGACGGGGTTTGTTTCGAGCAGTCGCGAAAATCTGGCTTCACGCACCTACGGTCAATTGCGTGAAGCGCTGATGGCCGGACGATTCTGGCCCGGTCAACGGCTGCGCATCCGCGAGCTTTCCGCGGCGATGGGCGTCAGCGACACACCGGTTCGCGAAGCCATCATGCAGCTGGTTCGCGAGGGCGGACTCGAAATGCGGTCGGGGCAGTCCATCACCGTGACGCGTCTGTCGCTGACGCGCTACCGCGAACTGCGCGAGATCCGCCTGCTGCTGGAGGGTCTAGCGACCGAAAAAGCGGTGCCGCTGCTGACCGTGGCCGATCTGAAAAAACTGAAAAAACTGCACGATGCGCTGGTGCGCGCCGAGAAAGATGGCGACTCCGAAGCCGCCACGCTGACCAATTTCAATTTCCACTTTCTGATCTATCGCGCGTCTCAGGCTGAGGACCTGGTATCGATCCTGGAGACGATCTGGCTTCGCAACGGGCCCCTCCTGAAATTCCTCTACCCGCATGCGCCTCCGACCTATCCCGGGCGCCATCAGCATGTCGTCCTGATGCAAGCCCTGCAGGAGCGTGATGCCGTAGCGGCCCGCCAGGCGATCCAGGACGACATCATCGAGGGAGGATCGCAGCTCGTCCAGCTGCTGTCGAAAATCGAAACAGGCGAAGCTGTCGTCAAGGAAGATGCCGACGGCCATATGCGTCTGGAGCTCCTGACTCTGGCGCCGGGCTGAGGTCTCGGCGCTGGATCCTGCGCAGACCATTGCGGTGCCGTCTAGATTTCTGATCCTGAGGCGGACATCCGGGGCGTGGGTCCGGCCAGCCCGCGTTACAGCGCGCGCCATGCAGCTGGACACATCAGGCATTGACGGCGCCGGCGCAATAGGCAGAATATATGATATATTCTTCGAGTTCCTGTTTTGTCGCGAATGAGGAATGTCGCTCACCGCGCTTCAATGCGCCGACACGTTCTCGTCGCCAGTCTCAGACGGACGGCATCATGACAGCTGCGCCTATCGATCTGCATTCCACGGTTCATCTGCCGGATTTCAACGCCGCAGCGGTGGTGCCTGGCCTGTCCGGCAAGGTTGATCTGCGTCGCGACGTCTGGGGCATTCCGCATATCCGCGCGGTCGCGACCGCCGATGCCTTTGCCGGGCTGGGTTTCGCCCATACCCAGGATCGGCTCTGGCAGATGGAAGCGCTGCTGCGTCGCGGCACCGGGCGTTATGCGGAATGGGTGGGCAAATCGGCTGTCGCCGGCGACATCCTGGCTCGCCAGCTCGACACCACCGGCGCCTCTAAGCGCGATTTCGCGCTGATCAACGCCGAGACCAGGACGATGCTCGAGGCCTATGCGCGCGGCGTCAATGCCTTCATCGCGCTAGGCACCTGGCCGGCGGAATATGCGCTTCTCGGCGCGCGGCCTGCCGTCTGGGAGCCGTGGCATTCGATGGCGGTGATGCGCCAGATCGGCTTCCTGATGGGCTCGGTTTGGTGGAAGCTGTGGCGGGCGGCAGCGTTGCCGATCGTTGGCGCCGGCGAGATAGGCAAGCTGCGTTTCGACGATGGGGGCGACGATTTGCTGTGCCTGCCGCCGGGCGCCGAAGGCGAGCGATATCTCGCGGCCCTTGCCGACCTCAAGCCCGGGTTGGAGGCGATGCTGGCCACCGGCAACTACCAAGCGGAAGCCGAAGTCGCCGGCGGCAGCAACAACTGGGTGCTGTCGTCGCAGCGCACGGCGACGGGCCGCCCCTTGCTGGCGGGCGATCCGCATCGCGTGCTGGAAATGCCCAGCATGTATTATCAGGCACACCTGGCCTGCGACGAGTTCGATGCAATCGGCCTATCGGTACCCGGCGCGCCGGGCTTTCCGAATTTCGGCCACAACGGCAAGGTGGCGTGGTGCGTCACTCATGCCTTCGTGGACATTCACGACCTCTACATCGAGCGTTTCGACGCGGCGGTCGAAAACACCAGTTTCAAGGGTGGCTGGAAGCCGGTCACCCACCGGGCTGAAACCATCAGCGTGCGTGGCGACAGCGATGTGGTGATCGATGTGGTCGAGACCATGCATGGTCCGGTTATTGTGGGGGATCCCAAGAACGGCACCGCCTTGGTCCTGCGCTCGATGCAGTTCGCCGAGCCGGACACGTCGTTCGACTGCACGCTGAAAGTGCTGCGATCGAGCACGGTCGAGGAGCTTTATGCCGCCGGTGCCGAATGGGGGTTGATGGATCATAACCTCGTCGCTGCTGATACCAATGGCCAGATCGGCAACCGCGTCCGCGCCAAGGTGCCGGTGCGCCCGCGCGCCAATGGCTGGCTGCCGGTGCCGGGCTGGACCGGCGAGCACGAATGGGACGGGCTGATCCCGTTCGAGGAGATGCCGTGCAGCATCGATCCGGTGGAGCAGGCGATCGTCACCGCCAACAACCGGGTCGTGGAAAACGGCCGTCATTACTTCTGCACCGATGCCATGCCGCCGCATCGCACACGGCGGATCTGGCAGCGCCTGGAAGGATTGACCGCAGCCACGGTCGAGGATATGGCGTCGATCCATCGCGATACCGTCAGCGTCGTTGCGATCGAATTTCGCGACCGCATCCGCACCGTCGCGGTTGCCGGCAAGGCCCTGGCCTTGCGCGACCGTATTCTGGACTGGGACGGTGCCATGGACGCGGAGTCCAGGACAGCGGTCGCTTACGTTGCCTTGCGCACCGCGCTGACCAAACTGGTTGCGGACAGAAGCGGCGTGCGTGCCGTCTCGGAGAGTCCCTATACCAAGGTGCCGCCGGGAATTTTTGGCGAGAGCCAGATCTGGTGGACGGTGCCACAGCTGCTGCGTGCCAACGATACCGGACTGTTGAAGGGCGCAACCTGGGATGAACTGCTCGCGCAGGCGCTGGCCGACGCGGCGATAGAATGCCCCGACGAGGTCTGGGCCACCGTGCACCGGCCGATCCTGCGTCATCCCTTGTCAGCGATCTATCCGGAGCATGCGGCCGCGCTCGACAAGCCCTGCGGGCTGCTCGGTGGCGACAATGACACGCCGTTCGCCACCGGTTACATCGCGCGGCTCGGCATGAAGGCTACCTATGCGGCGCTGTCGCGCTACGTTTTCGATGTGGGGGCCTGGGACAATTGCCAATGGATCGTGTTCCACGGTGCGTCAGGCCATCCCGCCAGCCCGAGCTACGACAACCAGAACGCGGCCTGGGCCGAAGGAAAAATGGTGCCGATGTTGTACGACTGGGACAGGATCAAGGCCTCCGCCACATCGCATCAGCAGTTGCTTCCATCGTGATGCCGGCATCGTAGCACTCTGGGCATCTTTTCAGCGAGCGATGCCGCTAACCGCGCCAATGCAGCGCTTGCCACAGGCGATATATCATATATCATTTTTGACTATAGTACAGGAGAGCGGATGACCCCGGAGCTCGGCCCGATTGATCGAAGCCTGCGTCACCGCGCCAGCCGCGTCGTGCCCGGCGGCATGTATGGCCACATGCGTACGGCCGGTTTGCCCGAGGGCTATCCGCAATTCTTCGCCCGCGGTGAGGGCTGTCACGTATGGGATGTCGACGGCCGAAAATATCTCGACTTCATGTGTAGCTGGGGACCGGTCGTGCTCGGGCACCGGCATCCGGTTGTCGACGCGGCCGTACGAAAACAGATGGAGCGGGGCGACGTCCTCAACGGACCGTCCGAACGGATGGTCGAACTGGCAGAGCGCGTGGTTGGTCTCGTCACCCACGCCGACTGGGCGCTGTTCTCCAAGAACGGCACCGATGCGACCACCACCTGCGTGACGCTGGCACGCGGCGCTACCGGCAAGCGCAAGGTGCTGCTGGCCAATGGCGCCTATCATGGCGCGGTGCCGTGGTGCTCGCCGTATCCATTTGGGGTGATGTCCGAAGACCGCGCGCATCTGCTGTATTTCGACTACAATGACATCGCTAGTCTAGAGGCCGCCGTGGCGCAGGCCGGGCCAGATCTTGCGGCGATCGTGGTGTCGGCGTTCAAGCATGATTACGGTCATCACCAGGAGTTGCCCAATGTGGCGTTCGCGCGGCGGGTACGCGAATTATGCGATACCAATGACGCCGCGCTTATTCTTGACGACGTCCGCGCAGGCTTCCGTCTGACGCTGCATGGCAGCTGGGACCAGATCGGCGTGCAGCCTGACCTCAGCGCATGGAGCAAGGCGATCGCCAATGGTTATGCGCTGTCGGCAGTGATGGGCAATGATAGGTTTCGCGACGCCGCGGCGGGGCTGTATGCCACCGGCTCATTCTGGTGCGGCGCGGTTTCGATGGCGGCGTCACTTGCCACCCTGAATGTTCTCGAAGCCGAAAACGGCCCCGAGCACATGCGCGCGATGGGACAGCGTCTGCGCGACGGCATTGGCGAACAGGTGCGTCGCTATCATCTCGGCGTCCGGCAGAGCGGGCCGGTACAAATGCCGGCGATCCTGTTCGAGGACGATCCCGACTATGTCCGGGGCTACCGTTTCACGCAGGAGACGCTGAAGCGCGGCGTCTACATGCATCCCAAACACAACATGTTCCTGTCTGTCGCGCACACCGCGGCGGACATCGATCACGCGCTGTCGGTGACGGACGATGCCTTCAGGATCGTGGCGGGGCTCTAGATTGCACGAGGCTTGAACGGAATTTGCGGCGAACTTTTGGGAGCAGGCGAATGAAGCAGATTGTTGCACGACGCGGCGTGGCCGTGGCTTTGGCCCTGGTCCTCGGAGTTTCCCTCGGCGCCGCTGGCGTGGCCATTGCGCAAACGCCCAAGAAGGGCGGCACCCTGGTCTATGCCAGCGTCTCTGGTCCAGGCACGCTGGATCCCTATATGGCGTCCAGCGCCGTCGAACTCGAAGTCATCAACAACATCTTCGAAGGATTGGTGACTCTCGACAAGGCCAATGCCACCAGGCCGATGCTGGCATCGAAAGCCACCGTATCCGCCGATTTCAGGACCTACTCGTTCGAGCTCCGTAAAGGAGTAAAATTCCACAACGGCCAGGAGATGACCTCGGCCGACGTCAAGGCGTCGTTCGAGCGCTACAGGCGCATCAGCCCCAATTCCAAAAATCTGGATGCCGTTGATCACTTCGAGGCGCCGGACCCCTACAGCTTCGTGATCCTGCTGAAGGAGCCCAACGTCGTTCTGCTCGACGTCATCAAGTCGCCGATCTATCCGCTGATGATCCTGCCGGCGTCGCAGAAGGACAAGCCGGCGCGCGACATCGAGGCGATCGGCACTGGTCCCTACAAGCTCGGCGAATGGGTCAAGGATAGCCACCTCGTCATCACCCGCTTCGACGACTACGTCGCCGATACCAGCGCGCCGGGCCGCGACGGCTATGCCGGGCGCAAGACCGTCTATCTTGATGCCGTGCGCTACCGCTTCATGCCGGAGATCACGACGCGGATCGCGGCATTGCAGAATGGCGAGGCACAGCTGATCTCCAGTGTGCCGCCCGACCTGAGCGCCAGGATCACCCAGCGAAAGGATCTGGCGATCCGCGAAGTGTTTCCGACACTCGGAAGCTACATCATCGTCAATTCGCAAAAGGGCCTCACGGCCAATGTGCTGATCCGCCAGGCGATCGCCGCGGCCATCAATGTCGATGAGATCATTGAAGGCGCCGGCGGGCTCAACAAGCGCAATCCGTGGATGTCGTTTCCCGGCACTCCCTATTTTCTCGGCGATACCGCACCGACCCCCTGGTACGACATCAAGAACCCCGCCAGGGCCAAGGAATTGCTGAAGCAGGCCGGCTACAAGGGCGAGAAGATCATCATCGAGACCAACAGCAACTATCAGTGGATGCGCGATACCATGCTGATCGTTGCCGAGCAGCTCAAGGCGGCCGGCATGACCGTCGATGTCCAGGTCACCGACTGGACCACCAATGCCTCGCACATGCAGCAGGGCACCGGCGACTGGAATCTGTCCACGACCGCCTTCGGTCCGGATCATATTCTCGGACCTCAGCAGTGGCGGCCGGTGCTCTACACGTTTCCGCACATCACAGGCAATGAGATCATCGACAAGGCCTATGCCGAATTCTTCACCGGCAGCACGCTGGAGGCGCGCCGCGCCAGCTGGCTGACGATCCAGAAGGAAGTGCTGGGCGGCGGCTATCTGGTCAAGATCGCGGATACCGGTCGGCTCAGCGGCTATTCGAAGAAACTGCAGGGCCAGAACGACTATGCCGGCATCCTGCAGCTATGGGACCTGTGGCTCGATTGATGCATGATTTCAGCCTGGTCCGCAGGTTCCCGATGCTCGGTCGGAGGAGGTCGCTCTGATCCGTCTTATCGCGGTAAAGTTTCTGCAGGCCGTGCCGGTGATCCTGATCATCTCGATCCTGGCGTTCCTGCTGCTCAGTCTGTTGCCGGGCGATCCCGCGCTGATCATCGCCGGCGAGCAGGCCTCGCCCGCCGCGATCGAACAGGTTCGCCGCCAGCTCGGCCTCGACCGCTCGTTCCTCGAACAGCTGGGTATCTGGCTGTTCCACCTGGCGCAGGGGAATTTCGGCTCCTCGCTGATCCTCAACCAGAGCGTTCTATCGGCGGTCGGCGAGCGTCTGCCGGTCACCTTGTCGCTGGCGGCACTCTCGATCTGCTTCACCATTCCGATCGGCGTTCTCCTCGGATCGGTGGCAGCGTATTTCCGACGCACCTGGATCGACTCCGCCGTGATGACGGTGGCGCTGCTCGGCGTCTCCATTCCGGCGTTCTGGATTGCGATCCTTGGCGTGATCCTGTTCAGCGTCCAGCTCGGCTGGGTGCCGTCCAGCGGCTATGCGCCGATCTCGCAGGGCGTCGGTCGCTGGTTCGCCTCGATGGCGCTGCCGGCGCTGGTGCTGTCGCTGTTCCAGATCGGTTTCCTCGCTCGAATGACGCGCTCGGCGATGCTCGACGTGCTGGGTCAGGACTATATCCGCACCGCCCGCGCCAAGGGGCTGAGCGAGTGGCGCACAGTGGGTCGGCACGCGCTGCGCAATGCGCTGATCCTCATCATCACGGCCACCGGCATTCTGCTGAGCGCCGCGATCGGTGGCTCGGTGGTCATCGAGCAGGTGTTCGCATTGCCGGGTATCGGCCGTATGGTCGTGCAGGCCATCATGGCTCGAGACTATCCGCTGGTGCAGGGCACCATGCTGATCCTCGGCTTTACCTTCGTGATGATCAATTTGATCGTGGACATCCTTTACACCCTCGCCGATCCGCGGGTGCGCCATGACTGACACCGGGCTCGGATCGCTGGCGACGGCCGCCGTCATCGCGCTGCCGCGCGGCCACGGCACGTGGCAGCGCCTGCTGCGCCATCGCTCCTTCATGATCGGCTTCTCGATCATCCTGCTGCTGACCCTGGCCGCCGTTCTGGCGCCGCTGATCTCCCCGGTCGAGCCCTCGGCCATGCGCGTGCGGTTTCGCTTCCGGCCGCCGCAGGCGGCGTTCTGGTTCGGCACCGACCAGTTCGGCCGCGATATATTCACCCGCGTGTTGTACGGCGCGCGGATCTCGCTGTTCGTCGGCTTCGCGGTCTGTGTCGTTTCCGGCTTGTGCAGTGCCGCCCTCGGCGTGATCGCCGCGCAATATCGCCGGCTCGATGGTCCGATCATGCGGCTTATGGATGCGTTGATGTCGTTTCCCGCCATCCTGCTGGCGCTGGGCATCGCCGCGGCGCTTGGTCCGCGCGTCTCCAGCGTTATCATCGCGCTCACCGTGGCCTACATTCCCGCCGGCGTGCGCATCGTCCGCGCCGCCTCGCTGACGGTGCGCGAAATGGATTTCGTGCAGTCGGCGCAGATTTCCGGTGCCTCGTCGCTCCGCATCGTGCTGCGCCATATCCTGCCGAATTGCCTCAGCCCGCTGCTGGTGCATCTGACCTTCATCTTCGCCTATGCCATGCTGGCGGAAGCCGCGCTCAGCTTTCTCGGCGTCGGCATCCAGCCGCCGATCGCCAGCTGGGGCAACATCATCGCCGAGGGGCGGGATTACGCCACCGAGGCGTGGTGGGTGATGCTGTTTCCCGGCGTCGCCATCAGTCTCGCGGCACTGAGCCTGAACCTGCTGGGCGATGCGCTCGGCGACATGCTCGATCCGCGCCTCAAGGGAGGCGAGTGATTTGACCGCGCCGCTGCTGGCGATCCGCAATCTGACCGTTCAGTTCCGCGTCGATTCCGGCTGGGTCACGGCGGTCGACGACGTATCGCTGGATGTCGGGGAAGGCGACTGCGTTGGCATCGTTGGCGAATCCGGCAGTGGCAAGAGCGTCACCGCGCTGTCGATCCTGCAGCTGCACCAGCGCGCCACCACGCGGATGCCGACCGGCACGATCACCTATCAGGGCCAGGACTTGCTGCGCGCGCCGGGATCGGCGATGCGGCGGATCCGCGGCAGCGAGATTGCCATGATCTTCCAGGATCCGATGTCCTCGCTGAATCCGGTGCTGACGATCGGCGACCAGATTGCCGAGACGCTGCGCCAGCACCAGGGCCTCAACGGCGCCGCCGCGCGGAGACGCGTGGTCGAGCTGCTCGGGCTGGTACGGATTCCCGATGCGGCGCGCCGCGCCGATGATTACCCGCACCGTCTGTCCGGCGGCATGCGGCAGCGGGTGATGATCGCCATGGCGATCGCCTGCAAGCCGCGGCTGCTGATTGCCGACGAACCGACCACTGCGCTCGACGTCACCATCCAGGCGCAGATCCTCGAATTGCTGCGTGACCTGCGCCGGGAATTGAGCATGTCGGTGATGCTGATCTCCCATGATCTCGGGGTGATCGCTGAATTCGCCCAGCGCGTGGTGGTGATGTATGCCGGCC
>NZ_JANXTC010000401.1:0-18119 GCF_025356345.1 Tardiphaga sp. | reverse complement strand
GTCATCGACGATCAGAGTATCGGCCTGAGCGATGAGATCGTCCTGTTTCTTTTCGTCGAAGGTCTGCTTGGCTTCGTCGATCAACGCATCGACCTTCGGATTCTTGTAGCCGCCCCAGTTGACGCCGACCGGCGCGACCTGGCGCGAGTCGAAGAAGCGGACGATGGCGTAAAGCGGGTCGGAGGTGACGTAAGCGATGTTGTTGGCGGTGATGCCCTTCATGCTGTCATCGGCCGCGCCTTTGCGCCAGGCGGTGTAGAGAACTTCGAGCTCGACCACCTTGAATTCGACCTCGACGCCGATTTCCTTGAAGCTCTGCTGCAGGAATTCGTTCATCGGCAGCGACAGCATCTGGCCCGTGCCGCCATTGGCGATGATGAAGGTCGCCTTCAGCGGCTTGTCCGGGCCGTAGCCGGCTTCCTTGACCAGTTTCTTGGCTTCGGCGAGATCGTATTTGATCTTGAACGTCGGCTTGCCGAACCACGGGGAGGACGGATCGACCTGGCCGATCGCCGGCTTGGCAAGACCGTTCATCAGGCCGACCACGGCGTCGCGGTCGATGGCCAGGTTGAGGGCCTTGCGCAGCCGGACGTCGGTCCAGGGCGAGCCCGGCAGCACGCTGAGATGATAATTCCAGACATGCGGCGTGACGTTGTCGACGATCTTCATGCCCGCCGACTTGAGCTGTGGCACGGCGTCCGGCGCGGGCGTCTCGATCAGGTCGACCTGGCCGGCCAGCAGCGCGTTGGTGCGGGTCAGGGCTTCCGGCATCGGCACCAGCACCAGCCTGTCGACTTTCGCAATCCGCTTCTTGTCCCAGTAATCAGGGTTCTTGCTGAGCTCGGCGAGTTCGCGCGGCACCAGTTTGGTCAATTTGAACGGGCCGGTGCCGGAGGGGGCGGCTGCGAACTTGTCCCAGTCCTTGCCGACCTTCTCGTACTGTGCCGGGCTGGAGACCAGGAACCAGAGCATCTGGTACGGAAAGAAGGAGTCGACGGTCTTGGTGGTGATCTCGACGGTTGAATCGTCGATCTTGGCGTAGCTCGCGACCGAGGGCAGGCGGGTCTTGACCTGCGCGCTCTGGCGTTTGTCGAAATGCGGTGCCTTCTCGTTCAGCACCTTGTCGAGATTCCAGATCACCGCGTCGGCATTGAAGTCGCTGCCATCATGGAATTTGACGCCCTGGCGCAAATTGAAGCGCCACTTGGTCTTGTCGGCGGCATCGACCTTCCATTCGGTGGCGAGGCCGGGGATCAGCTTGCCGGGACGATCCGACACGTCCATCTCCCATGCCACCAGCGGATCGTAGATCGTATAGCCGGTGAACTGGTAGGCGCCGGCGCCGCGGTCGGGCTGACCGGTGGTCAGCGGAATGTCCGCCATCGAGATACCGTAGCGCACAACCGATTCGGCTTGCGCCGGCGCGGTGGCGCCTAAAACGGCAGCGATGGCCGCAACAATGATCGAATTCCGAACGCGCATGAACCAGGCTCCATTGGGGCGGGTAAGAGTCGCGTATTACTTGCAAGGCCGGTGCCACAATCGGCATTCGCTGCCTCGTTGCGTATCCCATGGACACGGTGCCGCGTGTCGAGTCACCGGACCCTGGAAATGTCGACGCTGGCACGGGCGTTGCATAAGAATTAGCCAGCAGGTTAGGCTGAGACGCCGAGCCATCCATTCAATAGGACTGACATTGATGCGTATCGAGAAGCCGAAAAAGAGCCGTCTTGCGATGGCGATTGCGATGTTGAGCGTGGCGACAGCGCTCACCCTGCCGCAGATCGCCGGCGCCGAGACGGTGCTGCGCATCGGTATGACGGCGGCGGATATTCCACGTACGCTGGGTCAGCCCGATCAGGGTTTTGAAGGCAATCGCTTTACCGGCGTGACGATGTATGACGGCTTGACGATGTGGGACCTGTCATCCGCAACCAAGGCGAGCGTCGTGATTCCCGGTCTCGCTACCGAGTGGAAGGTCGATGATTCCGACAAGAAGAAATGGACCTTCAAGCTGCGTCCCGGCGTCACCTTTCACGATGGCTCGGCCTTCAATGCCGACGCCGTGGTGTGGAACGTCGAGAAGGTGCTGAAGCAGGATGCTTTGCAATTCGATGCCAGCCAGGTCGGCGTCACCGCGTCACGCATGCCGACGCTGGTGTCGGCGAAGAAGATCGACGATATGACCGTCGAGCTGATGACCAAGGAGCCGGATTCGTTCCTGCCGATCAATCTCACCAATCTCTATATGGCGAGCCCGACCAAGTGGCAGTCATTCTTCGACAAGGCCGAGGGCGCCGACGCCAAGGCGAAGTCGCAGGCGGCCTGGGCGGCGTTCGCCCGCGAGCCAGCCGGCACCGGTCCGTGGAAGATGTCGAAATTCACCCCGCGCGAGCGGCTCGAACTGGCGAAGAACGATAATTACTGGGACAAGGCCCGCGTCCCCCATGTCGACAAGCTGCTGCTGCTGCCGATGCCGGAAGCCAATGCCCGCACCGCGGCGCTGCTGTCCGGCCAGGTCGACTGGATCGAGGCGCCGGCGCCCGATGCCGTCAAGGAAATCAACGCGCGCGGCTTCAAGATTGAGAAGAACGAGCAGCCGCATGTCTGGCCGTGGCAGTTCTCCCGCGTCGAGGGCTCGCCGTGGAATGATATCCGTGTCCGCAAGGCCGCCAATCTCTGCATCGACCGCGAAGGGCTGAAGGACGGTCTGATGGCCGGCCTGATGGTGCCGGCGACCGGTACCTTCGAGCCCGGCCATCCGTGGCGCGGCAAGCCGACTTTCGAGATCAAGTATGATCTCGCAGGCGCGCAGAAGCTGATGAAGGAAGCCGGCTTCGGCCCGACCAAGAAGCTCGAAGTGAAAGTGCAGACCTCGGCATCGGGCTCCGGCCAGATGCTGCCGCTGCCGATGAACGAATACATGCAGCAGGCGCTGGCGGAGTGCTATTTCGACGTCAAGCTCGACGTCATCGAATGGAACACGCTGTTCACCAACTGGCGTCGCGGCGCCAAGGATCCCTCTGCGAACGGCTCCAACGCCACCAACGTGACCTATGCGGCGATGGACCCGTTCTTCGCACTGGTGCGCTTTCTGCAGTCGTCGATGGCGCCGCCGGTGTCCAACAACTGGGGCTTCATCAACAATCCGAAGTTCGACGAGTTGGTGACCAAGGCCCGCACCACCTTCGACGCCTCGGCACGTGATGAAGCGCTGGCCGAGCTGAACGCTGCCTCGATCGACGATGCCGCATTCCTCTACGTCGCCCACGACGTCGGTCCGCGCGCGCTGAGCCCGAAGATCAAGGGCTTCGTGCAGCCGAAGAGCTGGTTTGTCGATTTTTCACCGGTATCGATCGCGCCGTAAGCTGAGCAAAGCGCGTTTCTTCCCGCTCCCCTTGTCGGAGAGGGTGGCTTCGCGAAGCGAAGACGGGTGAGGAGTAATGCCGCGCCCGGCAGCTACCCCTCATCCGTCACGGCCTTCGGCCGTGTCACCTTTTCCCACAAGGGGAGAAGGAAGATAGAGCCCGCGGGTTCTGCTCTGAATCGAAGGTGACCTTTGTTCGTCTATATCGTGCGACGTATCGTCTATGTGATCCCGATTGTCGTCAGCGTGGCGCTGGTGTGCTTCCTATTGGTGCACATCACCCCCGGCGATCCCCTGGTCGCGATTCTCCCTGCCGACGCCTCGCAGGAGCTGGCTGCGCAGCTGCGCATCGCCTATGGCTTTGATCGTCCATTGCCGGTGCAGTTCGGCCTGTGGCTGTGGCGCGCGCTGCATGGCGACCTCGGCAATTCCATCGCCACCGGCCGCCCGGTACTCGCCGAAGTGCTGCGCGCGGTCGGCAACACCGTGACGCTGGCGATTGCCGCCGCGGCGATCGGCTTCTCGCTTGGCCTGTTCTTCGGCCTGATCGCCGGCTATTTTCGCGATACCTGGGTCGACAAGGTGGCAACCTCGATCGCCATCGCCGGCGTCTCGGTGCCGCATTATTGGCTCGGCATGGTACTGGTCATCATCTTCTCGGTGCAGCTCAACTGGCTGCCCGCCGTCGGCGCCGGTCCCGGCGGCTCCGGCTCCTGGGCGTGGGACTGGGAGCACATCCGATATTTGGTGCTGCCGGCGATCACGACCTCGGTGATTCCGATGGGCATCGTCACCCGCACCGTGCGCGCGCTGACCGGCGACATCCTCTCGCAGGACTTTGTCGAAGCCTTGCGCGCAAAAGGCCTGCGCGAAACAAAGGTGTTTCGCCACGTTATCAAGAACGCCGCGCCGACGGCGCTGGCGGTGATGGGCCTGCAGCTGGGCTATATGCTCGGCGGCTCGATCCTGATCGAGACCGTGTTCTCCTGGCCGGGCTCCGGGCTGCTGCTGAATTCCGCCATCTTCCAGCGCGACCTGCCACTGCTGCAGGGTACCATCCTGGTGCTGGCGCTGTTCTTCGTGTTCCTCAATCTCCTGGTCGATATCGCGCAAGCCTCGATCGATCCGCGCATCAAGCGGAGCTGACCATGCTGGACAAAACCTCATGACCGCGATGACAGACACCGCGCTGCAAGCCGCGCCCGCCAGCGCCGCGCGCGGCTATTGGGCCACCGTGGGACGCCGCATCGTCCGCGATAAGGTCAGCATGGCCTGTGCGTTCATTTTGCTGCTGATCCTGCTGGGCGCGCTGTTCGCACCCTGGCTCGGACTTGCCGATCCGTATCAGGGTTCGATGATTCGAAGGTTGCGCCACATCGGCACGCCGAACTATCCGCTCGGCACCGACGAACTCGGCCGCGACATGCTGGCGCGGCTGATCTATGGCGGAAGGCTGTCGCTGCTGATCGGCATCCTGCCGGTGATTCTGGCCTTCATCATCGGGACCTCGCTCGGTCTCGTCGCCGGCTACAATGGCGGCAAGGTCAACACCGCCATCATGCGCACCATCGATATTTTCTACGCCTTCCCGTCGGTGCTGCTGGCAATCGCGATCTCCGGTGCGCTCGGCGCCGGCATCGTCAACTCGATCGTCTCGCTCACGGTAGTATTCGTGCCGCAGATCACCCGCGTCGCCGAAAGCGTCACCACCGGTGTGCGCAACATGGATTTCGTCGAGGCCGCGCGCGCTTCCGGTGCCGACGCCTTCACCATCATGCGCGTGCACATGCTGGGCAATGTGCTTGGCACCATCTTCGTCTACGCCACCGGGCTGATCTCGGTGTCGATGATCCTGGCCGCCGGCCTTTCATTCCTTGGTCTCGGGACCAAGCCGCCGGAGCCGGAATGGGGCCTGATGCTGAACACGCTGCGCACCGCGATCTACGTCAACCCCTGGGTCGCGGCACTCCCGGGCGCGATGATCTTCGCGGTCTCGATCTGTTTCAACCTGGTGAGTGATGGCATGCGCAGCGCCATGGACATCCGGAACTGATGTCATGACCGAAAACATTGAACCCATCGACATGCTCGAACCGCTCCCCGACGTCGGCGGCGTCGCCCAGCCGCTGCTTCGGGTGGACGGCCTCACCAAGCACTTTCCGGTGCGAGGCGGACTGTTCGCCAAGAGCAAGACCGTGCGTGCCGTCGATAACGTATCGTTCGCCATCGCCAAGGGCGAGACCGTCGGCATCGTCGGCGAATCCGGCTGCGGCAAGTCCACCACCGCGCGCTTGCTGATGCATCTGATGGAACGCAATTCCGGCGACATCATTTATGATGGCCGCGCCGTTGGCCGCGAATTGAGTTTGCGTGAATTGCGCCGCGGCATGCAGATGGTGTTTCAGGACAGCTACGCCTCGCTCAATCCGCGGCTGACCATCGAGGAGTCGATCGCTTTCGGTCCCAAGATTCACGGCATGGCGGAAAACGCCTCCCGGGCGCTGGCGCGCGAACTGCTCGGCAAGGTTGGATTGCGGCCGGAGAATTTCGCCAACCGCTACCCGCACGAAATCTCTGGTGGCCAGAGGCAGCGCGTCAACATCGCGCGCGCGCTGGCACTGTCGCCACGCCTTGTCATTCTCGATGAAGCCGTCTCGGCGCTGGACAAATCGGTCGAGGCGCAGGTGCTGAACCTGCTGGTCGATCTGAAGCGCGAATTCGGCCTGACCTATCTGTTCATCAGCCACGACCTCAACGTCGTCCGTTACATCTCCGACCGCGTGCTGGTGATGTATCTTGGCGAAGTCGTCGAGCTCGGCCCGGTCGACGATGTCTGGGACACGCCGGCGCATCCCTATACGCGTGCATTGCTGGCGGCGATGCCGTCGTCCGATCCCGATAACCGCACACAGGTGCCGCCGATCACCGGCGATCCGCCGAACCCGATCGATCCGCCGTCGGGCTGCCGATTCCACACCCGATGTCCGTTCGTCGAGGCGGTGTGTTCCGGCAACAGCCCGAAGCTGACGCAGGTCGACGCCGCCGGCCACCAAGTCGCCTGCTATATGTTCATTCCCGGCGCCGCGCACAGTAAAGCCCCCGCCACAGGAGCCATTGTTTCATGACCATTCCCACCGCCAGGCAGATCAAGGCCATCACCGAGATCGGCGGGCTCGCCATTGCCGACGATGTCGCCGAGCGCATCGCCCATGCCATCGGCCCCGCCTATGAAGGCTTTGCCGCCATCGCCGGCACGCTGCCGATGGATCTCGAACCGGCGACCTTCCTTGTCGTGCAGAATATGGATGTCGCGAAATGAGCGTTACCGAACCCGCATTGCTGACGCTGACCGAAATAGCCGAGGCCATCGCGCAGAAGAAGATCTCGTCGCGCGAAGCCACGCAGTCCTGCCTCGACCGTACCGCCAAATGGCAGCCGAGCCTGAACGCCTATATGTCGATCGAGGCGAATGCCGCGCTGGCCGCGGCCGACCTGGCGGATGCGGCGCTGGCCAAGGGCGAAAGCCGCGGCGTCCTGCACGGCGTGCCGATGGCGCACAAGGACATGTATTACGACGAAGGCCATGTGGTCACCTGCGGCTCGCATATCCGTCGCGACTGGGTCGCGACCACCACGTCGACCGCGCTGCGGCGCCTCAAGGACGCCGGCACCGTGCGCCTCGGCTCGCTGCAGATGGTCGAATTCGCCTATGGTCCGACCGGGCATAATGCGCATTTCGGCGCGGTGCACAATCCATGGCACGTCGATCATGTCACAGGTGGTTCGTCGTCCGGCTCCGGTTCGGCGGTCGCGGCTAGGCTCACCTTCGCAGCGCTCGGTTCCGACACCGGCGGCTCGATCCGGCTGCCGGCGCATTTTTGCGGCGTAACCGGGCTGAAGACCACGCTTGGCCTGATCAGTCGGGCCGGGGCGATGCCGCTGTCGCAATCGCTCGACACCGTCGGGCCGCTGGCGCGCAGCGTCGAGGATTGCGCGCTGCTCACCGGCCTGATGGCCGGCGCGGATCCGCTTGATGCGGTCACCAGCACCCGCGCGGTGCCGGACTACATGGCGGCGACGCGGGCCTTCGCCACAGGCATGACCGTCGGCATTCCGAAATCGTTCTATATCGATGACCTCGACGCCGACACCGCCGCAATCCTGCAGGACACCATCGCAACGTTGAAGCGCGAAGGAATCAAAATCGTCGAGGTCGACCTGCCTGACCAGCGCCAGATCAGCGCGGCGTGCCAGCTGATGATCGCCACCGAGGCCGCTGCTATCCACAAGCGCTGGATGATCGAACGGCCGCAGGATTACGGCCCGCAGATCCTGGCGCGATTCCAGAACGGCTTCGCCGTGTCCGGCGTGTCCTATCTGGAATCGCTGCGCTGGCGCGGCCCGGCGCTGGCGGCCTGGCTTGCCGCGGTCACTGGAACGGACGCGGTGCTGGCGCCGGTATCGCCGTCGGCGGCACCGACCATCGCCGAGAGCGACGTCGGCGCAGCGCCTGGCGCGGAGGCCATGATCCAGCGGCTGACTCGCTTTACCCGTCCGGTCAATTATCTCGGTCTGCCGTCGCTCTCGATCCCCGCCGGATTTAGTATCAACAAACTCCCAATCGGTATGCAGCTGATCGGCCGGTCGTTCGAGGAAGCGAGCCTGCTGACTATCGGCGCCGCGTTTCAGCGCGCGACCGATTTCCATAACAAGTGTCCGGAGCTGGCATGAGCAACCTGGTCGAGGTTCGCAATCTCAATATCAAGTTCTCCGGCGAGCGCACCGTCCATGCGGTGAACGATCTCAGCCTGACGCTCGGCGAGGGCGAGGTGCTCGGCCTGCTCGGGGAGTCCGGCTCCGGCAAGAGCGTGACGTTGCGCGCGTTGATGCGGCTGCTGCCGAAAAAGCGTACGCAAATCACCGGTACGGTGAATGTGCTCGGCCGGGATGTGCTGGCGCTTAATGACGACGAGCTGTCGGCGTTCCGCGGACAGACCGTATCGATGATCTTCCAGGAGCCGGCGCTGGCGCTGGATCCGGTCTACACGATCGGCCAGCAGATCGCCGAAAGCGTGATGCGCCACGAGGGCAAGAGCCAGACCGACGCCACCAAGCGCGCGCTGGAGATGCTGGAAGTGGTCCGCATTCCCTCCGCCAAACGTCGTCTCGATGCCTATCCGCACGAAATGTCCGGCGGCATGCGGCAGCGCGCGATGATCGCGCTGGCGCTGGCCTGCAAGCCGAAAATCCTGCTCGCCGACGAGCCGACCACGGCACTCGACGCCACGGTACAGATCCAGATCCTGCTGCTGTTGCGCGAGTTGCAGCGCGAATTCGGAATGTCGATCATCTTCGTGACGCATGATATCGGCGTGGCGATCGAGATCTGCGACCGCGTCGCGGTAATGTATGCCGGTCAGATCGTCGAGCAGGGCACGCTGAGCCAGATCGTGCGCTCCGCGGTGCATCCCTATCCGCGTGGGTTGCTGGCTTCCACCGTCCACGGCGCCAAGCGCGGCGCGCGGCTGGAGACCATTCCCGGCACGCCGCCATCGCTCGACAAGGCGCCGGTCAATTGCTCGTTCGCCCCGCGCTGCGGCTTCGCCCAACCGCGCTGCGTCGAGGCGCCGCCGCCGAACGTGCAGATGGCCGGCAATCGCATGGCGCGCTGCATTCTGGCGGAGCCGGCGGCGGTCGCGGTTTAGACTCGCAATGACGGCGGATGGAGCTGCGTTTCAGATCAATTTGACAAATTCTTCAGCAGAAATGTCAGCGCGGTATGCGCGAAGGCATGCATGTTGCCGAGACGGTCGCGGCTTCCGGTCTCGATCGTCATGACCTCGTTGCGCGGGCCCGCGACGGCGATGCAGCTGTGGCCGGCGGCGTCGCCATAGCTGTTGCCGGTGGGGCCGGTGGCGCCGGTTTCCGACAGCGCCCAGTCACAGCCGAAGCGCTCGCGGATCCGCTTTGCCAGCAATTCCGCATAGGGCTCGGAGGCCGAGCGGATGCCCTTCATGTCGTCATTATGGATGTCCGCCAGGATACGGCGGGCATCACGGGTGTAAACCACCGCGCCGCCGAGATAATAGGCCGAGGCGCCGGGTACTGCCAGCAACGCCGCCGAGATCAATCCGCCAGTGGAGGATTCCGACACGGCGATTTTCTGTTTGCGGGCGGTCAGTTCGAGCGCGATCTTCTCCGCCAGCGGCAACAGTTCTTTCATGATTTTGCGTCCGGTTTGTCGGTGAGCGAGTGATAGACCACGCGGACAAAGTTCTTGCTAGCCTGTTCACTCGGGGCCCAGGTCGTGTCGAGTTCGGCGTACGGCTTCGCTGCAAGCGCTTCGTCCTCGCTCTTGCCGTCCATCACCGGTTTCGCCATGCGGTCACGCGCGGTGACCAACATGGTGCGATGCCCGGTCAGCGCCGCTTTGTCGCCGAGCGTGCCATGTCCGGGCACGAACCTGATCTTGTCATTGGCGAGCTTCAGATAGGCAGCGGTCGCGGCGATCATGCCCTTGATATTGCCGCCATTGAGCACATCGATATTGGGGTAACGCCTGTTGGTGAAGGTGTCGCCGTCGGTATGGGCATGTTCGACATGCCGCAGTTCGGCGATGCGATCCTTCAGGTCGAGCTTGAACTGGTGCGTGTAGGTCAGGGTGGGCAGCGCTTCCTTCGATGCGGGCGGATTTTCCACGCCTGTAAGGAAGTTCCTGGTGCCGGCGGCCAGCCGGGTCTTGACCTTGATACTGGCGATAACAGTGCTGCCGTTCTTGGCAAACGGCGTGTTACCTCCGGTGTGGTCGCCACGAAAAAGAATGTTGACCAGATATTTGACTGGCTGCGGCGACACCGCGGCGATCGCCGCCGTGATCTTGTCGTACAGCGGCGCGAATTTGCCATCGACCAGAATGATGCCATTACGGGCGGCGGCCACGGTCATGTTGCCGCCTTGGCCTTCCAGCACGTGGGTGCGGTCGCCGAACTCCATTGTCTTGATCTCGACCTTGGAGAAATCCGGCGCGTACGTCGGCTGCTGGGCGAAAGCGGGCGATGCCAGGGCCATCCATGTCGCAATGGCGGTCAGTGTCTTGCGCTGCATGACGAACTCCGTGCCGGACAATTTTGTCTTTTAGCATGCTTCGCCCGCCGGTCCGTTGCCGAACGCGTGAACGCGCACGGCAAATCTGCCGCGCGCCTTCCCTGTTCCGTGAGCCCCGCTAGGCTGACACGGCCTCGCGGGTCACGATCGCCTGGCCGCCACGATAGATCGCGAAGGTCGCGATCAGGCCGCTGGCGGCGGCGAACATCAGCCAGAAGCCGGGCGAGGCGCGATCGCCGGTGTGTTCGATCAGCCACGTCGACGCCAACGGCGTGAAAGTGCCGAACAACGCCGCCGCGAGCGCATAGGCCAGCGAGAAGCAGGTGGTGCGGACGTGCGCCGGCACGATTTCGGTGAGGGCCACGACCATCGCGCCATTGTAGATGCCGTAGAAGAAGGACAGCAACAGCTCGACCGCCACCATCTTGCCGAACGACGGCGCATCGACCAGCCACAGCAGCAGCGGATAGGCCGTCAGCAGTGACAGCGCAGCGCTGGTCAGCAGTACCGGCTTGCGGCCGATGCGGTCGCTCAGGGCGCCGCCGACCGGCAACCAGAAGAAATTGCTCATCGCCACCAGCACCGTGACGATCAGCGCGTCGCTGTTGCTGAGTTTCAGCACGGTCTTGCCGAAGGTCGGCGTGTAGACGGTGACGAAATAGAACGTCACGGTGGTCATGGCCACCAGCATCATGCCCCAGAAAATGATCCGCCAGTTCACCGCCGCGGAAGCAAACACTTCCTTCGGCGAGGGGTGCTTCGTCATGGCAAGGAAGGCCGGAGTCTCTTCCAGGGTGCGGCGCAGCAGGAAGATGAAAGGCACGATGGCGCAGCCAATGAAGAACGGAATGCGCCAGCCCCAGGTCGTGATGGCGTCAGCCGGCAGCATCTCGCTGAGCACGTAGCCGATCACCGCGGCGGCGAAGATCGCGACCTGCTGGCTGGCCGACTGGAACGAGGTGTAGAAGCCCTTTTTGCCCGGCTTGGAGATTTCGAACAAATAGACCGACACCCCGCCCAGTTCGACGCCGGCGGAAAAGCCCTGCAGCAGCCGGCCGACCAGCACGATCAGCGGCGCGGCGATCCCGATCGAGGCATAGGTCGGGCAGACCGCGATGGTGACGGTGCCGATCGCCATGATCGCCAGCGTCACGATCAGGCCCTTGCGACGACCGATGCGGTCGATATAGGCGCCGAGGAAAATCGCGCCAACCGGACGCATCAGGGCGCCAAGCCAGAAGGTGGTGAAGGTCAGCAGCAGAGCGTTGGTGTCATTGCCGGCCGGAAAGAATGCCTTGGAGATCGCAGTGGCATAGAAGCCGAATAGGAAGAAGTCGAACTGTTCGAGAAAATTGCCTGACGTGGAGCGCAGGATGGCGCCGAGCCTGGATTTGAGCTCCGGCGGTTGCGAGGTGGTGGCTGACGATATCATTAATTTCTTCCCATTGCGGTGCCCCGGCGCGTCTCTATGCGCGGTGCGACAGCCTGTTTTATTGGATCTGCGACAATCTGCCACGGCCAGGCGGCCGGGCCAAATGAAAACCCGTTATTTGCTGGGGAGTTTGTTCGCAATCAGGCCCTGGTTGGGCACTGACGCCAGCAACCAGCTTCTGAAGGCGGCCAGCTTGGGGAGGTCGGCGGCGTTTTCCGGCGCGACCAGATAGAAGCCGGCATCGGCCGGCAGGCTGATCTCGAATGGCACAATCAGGCGGCCCTGCGCGAGATCGGCTTCTACATAGGTGGTGCGGCCGACCGCGACGCCGAAGCCGTCGATCGCGGCCTGCAGCGTCATGAAGATCATGTCAAAGCTCAGGCCGCGGTGCGTTGCCAACTCGGTAGGCAGCCCGGCCGCGATGAGCCAGAGCCGCCAGTCATCGTCATAGCCGGCGCTGGTGTGCAGCAAGGTGTGATGAGCCAGATCCGCCGGCATGCGCAGTGGCTTGTCGCCGCGCAGCAGGGCCGGGCTGCACACCGGAAACAGGTGATCGGCCGTCAGCCAGTCGGCACGCAGCCCTGCCCAGCGACCGCGGCCATAGCGGATGGCCGCATCGACGTCGCCGTCCTTGAAATCGACCATGGCGGTGGAGGTGGTAATGCGGACGTCAATCTTCGGATGTGCCTTCTGAAATGCCGTTAGCCTCGGCAGCAGCCATTTCGCGGCCAGGGAGGCCAGCGTGCTGATGGTCAGGACGTTGTCACTGTCGTGGCGCCGCAGCCGGTCGGTGGCTAGCCGCAGGTCGTTGAACGCCGCCCGGATGCCTGGCAGATAGTCCCGCGCCTGCGGCGTCAGCGCCAGTGCCCGGTTCTGCCGTACGAATAGCCGGATGCCGAGCTCCTGCTCCAGCCGCTTGATCTGGTGGCTGATCGCGGTTTGCGTGACGTTCAGTTCGGCCGCTGCCAGCGTGAAGCTGAGATGGCGCGCCGCCGCTTCGAATGCACGCAAGCCGTTCAGCGAGGGAAGCCGCGCGCTCATCGGTTTTTCAGCCATTTTTGCATGAATTTAACTCATGCAAGCAGGTGCGACATGTCGTTTGCGGAGGGTAAAAAATGCATCAATGCTATGAATTACTTTATCAAGGGAGGCAAAAATGTCCACCTTTACCCATCAGATGATGACGTTTCATCATGTACCAAGTGTCTTGGTAGGCTTCCTTGGCACGTTGCGGCTGTGGCGGCACCGAATTGAGCAGCGCCGGGAACTGCTGCAGTGGAGCGACCGCGACATCCGCGATGCCGGGTGCTCCGTCGGTGAAGTGCTGAGCGAGGCCCGCAAACCGTTCTGGCTGGCATGAAATTGCTACGGATATCGACCTGAGCGACTGTGATGCAAACTCCCCATCTCGATTGTGTCGGCCGATGTCCGGATCGGCTTATGATGCGCGACGGGGCTGGGGTCATGGTGCGATTGGCTAGCGTCGCGGACGCCGTCGCGCTGCAATCCTGTTTTCGCGACCTCTCAATCAGCTCGCGCTATAACCGGCTGATGGGGGCCGCCAGCGAGTTGCCCGCGGAGCAGTCGCAAAAAATCATCCATTCGGGTCGTGGCGTAACCTCGGTGTTGGCTGTCACGCAGGTCGATGGTTGCGAGCAAATCGTCGGGGAGGCCCGCTATGCCTTCGATCAGGACGGCTGGCGGGTGGAGCTTGGCCTGTCGATCGACGATCGGCCGCAGCGATGGGAGCTGGGTGCCGCATTGCTGTCGAATCTCGAAGGCCGCGCCGCCGCGCTCGGCGCCGCGCAACTGTTTGGCGATACGCTGCGCAGTAACTACGCCATGCTGGCGGTCGCGCGGAAGGCCGGCTTTGCTCTCGCGGCGACGCCGGGCGATTGGAAGCAGGTGCGGTTTGAGAAGCGGATCGACGCCATGCCGCAAGCGCTTCCGGGTGCGAGCTTGCGGATGGCGGGCCGGGGCGAAGTCGCCATGGCGCATTGAAGCTGTTCTAAAATCGTTCCACCCACGGCCGGATTTCCAGCTCCGAGCTCCAGGCGTTGCGCGGTTGCTGCAGCACGTTCCAGTAGTTGATGGCGATGGCGTCGGGATCGAGCATCGAGTCCGGATGATCGGCAGGCTCCGCGCGGACCAAGCTGCGGATACCGCCGTCGATCACGAAATGCGCGATGTGGATGCCCTGTGGCGCGAACTCCCGCGCCAGCGATTGCGCCAAGCCGCGCAGCGCGAACTTGCCCATCGCGAACGGTGCCGACTGCGCAAAACCCTTGATGCTGGCGGAGGCGCCGGTGAACAGGATGGCGCCGTGCCGATTTGGCAGCATCAGCTGTAGCGCCTGCTGCGCTACTAAAAATCCTCCGAACGCACTGACGGCGATCGACCGCGCGACATCGGCGGGCACCAGCTCGGTGAAGGATCCCCGGGCGCGTTGGCTGGCGTTGTAGACCACCACATCGGGCACGCCGACTTCGCCCGAAACTTCACCGAACAATTTAGCGACATCGTCCGCATTGGTCGCATCACAGGTGAACGCCTTCGCCGGGATTTCTCGGCACAGCGCATCGAGCTTGCGGATATTGCGCGCGGCCAGAGCGACGCGGATGTTCTGCTTTGCCAGCAGCCGCGCCAGCGAGGCGCTGATGCCTTCGCCGGCGCCGACGATCAGCGCTGTTTTGTACTGCGGAATATCCATCGGTAAAGTTCTCCGGGGCGGGGCACTTTATTCATTGGCGCCAGGGGCGCATGATGCACATGGAAACGTATCCGGCATAAACAAGAGGTCGTCATGAACGCCCAAATCAAAATCGATGATAAAATCGCAACTGGTTCCTCGGCAAGCATGATAGCGCCCGATACGTCGGGCATGAATTTCTATCGCGCCGATCCGGCGCTGGCCGATCTGCTGCGCATCCATCTGCCGGAAGATCTGTTCAACCATATCGCGCCACATCTGGATCGGCTTGGCGCGCTGGTCGGCGGGCCGCTCGACGAGGCCGGCCGTATGGCTGACCGTCACGTGCCGGTGCTGCACCAGCGCGATCGGTTTGGCCGCGATGCGCAGCGGATCGAATATCACCCTGCCTATCGTGAGCTGGAGCGCGCCGCGTTCGGCGAGTTCGGCATTCACGCGATGTCGCATCGTGCCGGAATTCTCGGCTGGCCTTCGACCTATCCGGTAGCCGCTAAACACGCCTTCACCTTCCTGTTCAACCAGGCCGAATTCGGCATGGGGTGTCCGATCAACGTTACTGACGGCGCCGCGAAATTGCTGTCGAGGTTCGGCGATGACGCGCTGCAGGAAAAGTATCTCGATGGATTGACGCAGACCGACATCAGCAGGCTGACGCAAGGTGGCCAGTTCATGACGGAGAAGGAGGGCGGCTCCGACGTTGGCACGCTCACCACCACCGCCGTGCCGGAAGGCGATCACTGGCGACTTACCGGTGAAAAGTGGTTCTGCTCCAATGCCGACGCCGAGATCGTGATGCTGTTGGCGCGGCCCGAGGGCGCGGAGGGTGGCACCCGCGGCGTCGGTCTGTTCCTGATGCCGCGCCGGCTGGATGACGGGTCGATGAACCACTACCGGATCATCCGGCTGAAGGACAAGCTTGGCACCCGCTCCATGGCTTCCGGCGAGATCAGGCTCGAAGGTGCGATCGCCTATGCGGTCGGCCGGCTCGACCGCGGCTTCGTACAGATGGCGGAAATGGTGAATTCGAGCCGGCTGTCCAACGGCGTCAAATCGACCTCGCTGATGCGTCGCGCCTATCATGACGCGATGGCGGTGGCGCGCGGTCGGGTGGTGTTCGGACAGCGCATCATCGACATGCCGCTGGCGCGGCGGCAGTTGCTGAAAATCATGCTGCCAACCGAACAGGCGCTATCGATGAGTTTCCTTACAGCGGACGCGCTGGACCGCGCCGAGGCCGGCAGCCAGGACGCCGCCGCTTTGTTGCGGATTCTAACGCCGACGCTGAAATTCCGTGCCACCCGCGATGCGCGAAAAGTCTGCGGCGACGCGATGGAGATGCGCGGCGGCATTGGCTACATCGAGGAATTTGCTACCGCGCGGTTGCTGCGCGATGCCCATCTCGGCTCGATCTGGGAGGGCACCGGCAACATTGTCGCGCTAGACGCGCTGAAACGCGCGATCGGGCGTCACGGCGCCGAGGCGGCGCTATCGGCCGATCTTCACGCGCGGCTCGACGATAGCGCCAGCGTGCCGCAGGCCTGGCGCGACCGGCTGCATGGCCTTGTCGATCGCGCCATTGGCTTTGCCCGTGAGGTCGCAGCCCATGCTGACAACGAGGCTGACGCGCGGCGGGCGACCAGTTCGCTGTATCACGTCGCCAGCGCGGTGACGCTGGCCTGGGAGGCGCACCGCATTCATGCCCGGCGCGGCGATGCAAGGCGGCTGTTGCTGTCGCGACTGGTGATCGAGCATCGCCTGATGACGCCGGACCCTTTCGCGGTGATCGAGAACGTGACGCAGCGCACGATCGCGGAATATTTGCTGAGCGAGCGCGATGTAAGCATGGCGGAGGCGGGAAGGCTGGTGCTGGCGCAATCGTAGCCCGCATAAGCGAAGCGACATGCGGGGGGCGTGCTTCAGCGTGGCCGGTCCCGCATATCGCTCCGCTCATGCGGGCTACGTTCAGTATCCCGTGGGCGCGACAAAGCCGCCAAATTCGCGTTCGATAAGTCCGGCTAGCTTTATGGGCGTGCGGTCCTCCAGCCAGGGACCGAGGATCTGCAGCCCGATAGGCAGGCCTTGCTTCGACATCGCGACCGGGATCGCCGTTGCGGGCAGGCCGGGCAGGGTGGCGATGCCGGGCCAGACCAACTGGTCGACATAGGGGACGCCAACGCCGTCGATTTCGAGAATCCGCTTGTTCTGGTCCGGCTCGTGATCCTGCGGATAGGCCGGAGTCGGCATCACCGGACAGATCACCGCGTCAAAATTCTTGAACAATTCGCGCCATTGCGCGCGCAGCCGGTTGCGGCCGGCGTCGGCGGTCAGCCAGTCGCGATGGCTGAGCACGGCGCCGCGCAGGCGTTCAGCGGCCAGGCTGATGTCGCTGGGATCGAGCTTCGCCGCCCGCGCCTGGTTGGCCGCATAGGCGTCGGGCGTCGCCGCGGCCTCGATCAGCGCGATCAGCATCCGCATGTACAGCCGCGCGCCATCGGCAAGATCAGGCAGCAGCGGACTGGCGCGCGCGATGGAGACGCCGGCGCGCGTCAGATTGGCAGTCATCGTTTCGACCGCCTCGCGCACGCTGGCGGCGATCGGGATCAGCGGATGGGCGTCGAGGATCAGAACGCGAAACTCCTTCAGCGCCGAGTGCCGCGCCGGCGGCAGCGCCAGCTGATAACCAATGCCTTCATGCCAGGGATCGGGACCGGCGATGACGTCCAGCGTCAGCGCCAGATCCGCGGCGCAGCGCGCCATCGGCCCGATCACCGACAGGTCGCGGGTCGAGGGCAGCGGCGGAAACGGCGGCGGCGTGTGGCCGCGCATCGCCACCAGGCTGAAAGTCGGCTTATGGGCATAGACGCCGCAATAATGCCCGGGCACGCGCAGCGAGCCGCCGATGTCGGAGCCGAGTGACAGTGCGCCGTAACCGGCCGCCAGCGCTGCCGATGAGCCGCCGGAGGAGCCGCCCGGCGTACGGCCGAGATCAAACGGGTTGTTGGTGGTGCCGTAGATGTCGTTATAGCTCTGCCAGTCGCCCAGCCCGAGCGGAACGTTTGTCTTGCCGAGGATCACGCCGCCGGCGTCTTTCACGCGCGTAATGGCGAGCGCATCCTCCTGCGCAATGAAGTCCTTCTGTGCCGGAAATCCCCATGTGGTCGGCAGGCCGGCCATGTTGAAGGATTCCTTCACCGTCATCGGAATGCCGAGCAGCGGTCTGGCTTCGCCGCGCCCCAGCGCGGCATCGGCGGCCCGGGCGGCATCAAGGCCGCGCTCGAAATCGCGCACGCAGACGGCATTGACCTTTGCGTCGTGCTTTTCGATCTGGGCGATGGTCTGCTCGGCCAGTTCGACAGCAGAAACCTGCCTGGCCTTGAGCGCTGCCGACATCTCGGTGGCGGTGGCGAACACGGAAGTCGATGCGGTCAAATGCGGGCTCCTGCGGCCGAAAGAGGTAACAGGAGCATGCTCAGTTTCGCCGCAGGCCGCAAGCCGCCGGCCGGTTA
>NZ_JANXTC010000390.1:0-3257 GCF_025356345.1 Tardiphaga sp. | reverse complement strand
AAGTGGACGCCGACCGATGCCATCAAGGTGACCGCCAACTATGTCCACACCGATCTCAGCGGACTGCCGGACTTCGGCGTGCCCTATAACCGCGTGGCAGGCGCGCCGGTGACCTCCGTTAACGTCGATCGCAACACCTATTACGGCTTCGTCAACCGCGACTTCCAGAAGGCGCGGCAGGATTTCGGCACAGTCAATGCCGAGGTCAAGATTACGCCGGACATCACGCTGGCCAACAAGACCCGGCTGGAGCGCTCGGTGCTCGATTACGTCGGTACGCTGCCGAACAACGGCACCTACACGACGACGACCCTCTCGGCGCAAAGTCGCTATCAGGTGACCGACACGGTGGCCAACGTCACCGACGCCACGTTCAAGTTCGACACCGGTCCGGTCAAGCACACGACCATCGTCGGCGCGGAGTTTTCGCAGGAAAAGGTGTTTCGCGACAACTATACAGGACTTACTTCCGAGCTCGCGGGTCTGCAAACCGGAACACAGCTCCTGGTGTCGGTGTTCGCGCCGCCAAATCTGTTTCCCTTCGTCAATGCCCCGCAGCGTTCCAACAACCCGACCAACATAACCGTCGATACCAAGGCGGGCTACGCGATCCATACCGCAAACTTCCAGGATATCATTATCCTGAACGGCGGCATCCGTTATGATGATTACAATATCGCCGGCTCGACGCTGACGTCCAACACCGGCGTTCATTCCGGCATGTTCAACTACAATGTTGGCGGTGTGTTCAAGCCGGTGCCATATGGCAGTCTTTACGCCGCCTACGCAACGTCATCGAACCCGGTCGGCGCCGAGCTGGATGCCAGCGGAACAGCCTATGGTGGTCTGGTCGTCAACAACGCGCCGTTCCAGGCGCTGGCGCCGGAGGAGAACAAGGCCGCGGAAGTCGGCACCAAGTGGGAGCTGTTCGACCGTCACCTGCTGGTGACCGCCGCGCTGTTCCAGACTGAGAAGACCAATGCCCGCGAGACCAGCGGCGCCAACATCATCGCCGGCGCCGAATATCGCATCCGCGGTATCGATCTCGGGGTTGGCGGCAAGATCACTGACAAATGGAGCGTGTTTGCCGGGGCGGTATTCATGGAATCCCGCGTCGAGAAGTCGATCGACCCGGCACAGGTCGGCGTGCAGCTCGCCAACATCGCCCATGAATCCTTCAACATGCTCACCAAGTACAAGATCACCGATCCGTGGGAGATCGGCGGGCAGGCAACCTATGCGTCGAAGATCTATGGCGGCACGCTGGGCGCCACCACCGGCAATGTGCTGCCCGAGCATTGGCGGTTCGATGCCTTCACCGAGTACCGCTTCAACCGCAACATCAAGGCCAAGCTCTCGGTCAACAACATCTTCGACACTGTCTATTACGACGCTTTCTACCGCAGCGCCTCGCCCTTCGTGTTCATCGCGCCGGGCCGGTCCGTCTGGCTCACTTTGAGCGGAACGCTCTGAGGGAAAGCTGAAATGTTGATCTGCGTACCCGAGGTTCTCAGCAAGGAGGAGGTGGCGGAGTTCCGCCGCCTCATGGATGCCGCCGGCTGGGAGGATGGCCGCTCCACGGCCGGCGCGCAGTCCGCGCTGGTCAAGCGCAACGAACAGTTACCGCCGGACAGCGAACTCGCGCGCAAGCTCGGCCATCGCATCGTCTCGGCCCTGACAGCCAATCCGCGGTTTATTTCGGCGGCGATCCCGCTGCGGATCTTTCCGCCGCTGTTCAACCGCTACGCAGCTTCCGACGGCCATCACTTTGGCGTGCATGTCGATAACGCCGTCCGCGGCGACCACCTGACCGGAATGCGCATTCGTACCGATCTCTCGGTCACGCTGTTCCTGGCCGAACCGGACGAATATGAGGGCGGCGAACTGGTGGTCGAGGACAATTACGGCTCGCACGAGGTCAAGCTGCCGGCCGGCGATCTGGTTCTTTATCCTGCGTCCAGCTTGCATCTGGTAACGCCCGTGACATCAGGTATGCGTGTGGCTTCTTTTTTCTGGCTGCAGAGCATGATACGGGATGCACATGCGCGCAGCATGATTTTCGACCTGGACAGCGCGATCCAGAGTCTGGTCGAACGTCTCGGACGAGATGACCCTGAAACGGTCAAATTGACCGGTATCTATCACAATCTCATTCGCTACTGGGCCGACGTATGATGCTCCCGTCATTTAGAAACATTCTGAAGTGCTGCATGGCGCTTGCGGTCATTGCGCTGGCCTCGCCGGTCTTCGCCCAGCAGACGGCGGCGCCCTCCGCGATCGCGCAGCCCGCCGTGCCTGCGCCGGCCGCTGCGGCTTCGACGGTCGATCCCGTGAAGACTGCCAGGGCAGTGGTGACGCCGGCGATCCATGACCTGTCGCCGTGGTCGATGTTCAAGAACGCCGACATCGTGGTGCAGGCGGTGATGCTCGGTCTGGCCTTCGCGTCGATCGTGACCTGGACGGTCGGCATCGCCAAGACGCTGGAGCTGTCGATGTCGGCGACGCGGTTGCGCCGGTCGCTGAAGCGCATCGCGGAGTCGCGTTCGCTGGCGGAAGCCCAGCTCGCGCTCGGCAACCACGACAATGTTCTATCGGCGCTGCTCGCCGCCGCGATGCGGGAAGGGCGGATCTCCGCCGGCCTGTCCAGCGACAGCGGCATCAAGGAACGCGCGGCGTCGAGCTTTGCGGAAATCATCCGTGCCGAAGCGCGTCGTGTCCGGCTCGGCATGGGCGCGCTCGCCACCATTGGCGCGACATCACCCTTCGTCGGTCTGTTCGGGACCGTCTGGGGTATCATGAACAGCTTCATCGGCATTTCCAAATCACAGACCACCAACCTCGCGGTTGTCGCGCCCGGCATTGCCGAGGCGCTGCTGGCCACCGCGATCGGCCTGGTCGCCGCGATCCCGGCGGTGATCATCTACAATCACTTCTCGCGCGTCACGAAGGGCTACCTCGAACTGGTGGGCCGTGCTTCCGGCGCCGCCGGCCGGCTGTTGTCGCGCGATCTCGACCGTACCCACGGCGCGTCGCACGCGCGCGCGGCGGAGTAGTCCGATGGGCATGTCGCTTTCCGAGGGTACCGACGACGATGATGATTTCGGCGAAAACCATGAGATCAATGTCACGCCATTCATCGATGTCATTCTGGTCCTGCTGATCATCTTCATGGTCGCGGCGCCGCTGTCCACGGTCGACCTGCCGATAGACCTGACAAGCTCGACGGCGACGCCCAGCAAGAAGCCGGACAAGCCGAC
>NZ_JANXTC010000387.1:0-7747 GCF_025356345.1 Tardiphaga sp. | reverse complement strand
ACCGTGGTCGATGACGGCACCCTCTCGTCACGGCGCGGCTCGCTGTCGATCGACGACGAGGGCACGCCGACCAACCGCACCACCCTGATCGAGGACGGCATCCTGGTCGGCTACATGCAGGACCGCCAGAACGCCCGGCTGATGGGCATGAAGCCGACCGGTAACGGCCGGCGCCAGGGCTATGCCCATGTGCCGATGCCGCGCATGACCAACACCTACATGCTGGCCGGCCAGCGCGATCCGGCCGAGATCCTCGCTTCGGTGAAGAACGGCATCTATGCGGTGAACTTCGGCGGCGGCCAGGTCGACATAACGTCGGGCAAATACGTATTCCAGTGCACCGAGGCCTACAAGATCGAGAATGGCAAGATCGGCGCGCCGCTGAAGGGCGCGATGTTGATCGGGAACGGGCCGACCGACCTGCACCGCATCAGCATGATCGGCAACGATCTGGCGCTCGATGACGGCATCGGGACCTGCGGCAAGCACGGCCAGGGCGTGCCGGTCGGCGTCGGCCAGCCGACGCTGCGGATGGACCAGATCACGGTAGGAGGAACCGGCTCGTGAGCGGCCTCACCACCTCATCTTCGCTATCCTCGACGGCCAAGCGCTGGTCTGGCCAGTTGGCCCAGATCGCAGCGATCGTCGGCATCGTGTTCGTCGCCAAGGGCGCGCTGGCGGAGCCGTTCTACGTGCCGTCCGCCTCGATGGAGCCGACGCTGCTGATCGGCGACGCGCTGCTGGCGTCAAAATTCCCCTATGGCTATTCGACGGCGTCACTGCCGATCCATGTCTCGTTCCCCGAGACCGGCCGCGTTCTGGCGGCAACGCCGAAGCGCGGCGACGTGGTGGTGTTTCGCTGGCCCGGCGACCGCTCGCAGGTCTGGGTCAAGCGCGTGATCGGACTGCCCGGCGATCGCATCGAACTGCGCCATGGCCAGGTCTGGATCAATGGCACGGCCACCGCCGTGAAGCCCGACGGCCTCGGCGAGGCCGAAGATGACGGCGGCGGCTCGGAGACGGCGCGGCGCTATGTCGAGACCCTGCCCGACGGCGTCTCGCATCCGATCTTCAAACTCTACGACAATGGCCGGCTCGACAACACCGAGGAAGTGGTGGTCACCGCCGAACATTTATTCGTGATGGGCGACAATCGCGACAATTCCGCCGATAGCCGCGTCCCGGTGCGATCAGGCGGCGTCGGCCTGCTGCCGATGGACAATCTGATCGGCCGCGTCGACGCCATCGTCGGCTCCTGGGATCTGGGCATCCGTGGCCAGCCGATCAGCACGTGGTTGTCGGGATTCCGCATGGCGCGGTTCTTTACCAGCGTGCACTGAGCGGAAACACCGACCTCTCTGCCGTCATTGCGAGCGAAGTGAAGCAATTCAGAAGGCTACAAGGCAAGACTGGATTGCTTCGCCGCAAGGGCTCCTCGCCAAGGGCTACTGGCAATGACGACGGAACCAGGGTGCCATGACCGCTGACGACTTCTGCGACGCGGCACTCCGCAATCGCGTTCATCAAGCGCTGCTGGACGAGCCGATCATGCGTTCACTGCCCGACGCCTGGATCGTTGCCGGCTCGCTCGCGCAAACCGTGTGGAATATGCAGACCGGTCGCCCGATCGACTACGGCATCAACGACTACGACGTGTTCTATTTCGATGACGACGTGTCCTGGCAGGCCGAGGACCGCGTCATCACGGATTTTCGCGAGGTATCCGACCGCCTCGGCGTGCCCATCGAGGCGCGCAACCAGGCCCGCGTGCATCTGTGGTATCCGCCAAAACACGGCTTGCCCTATCCGGCTTTGCAGAAATCGACCGACGGCATCGACCGGTTTCTCACGCCCTGCACGCAACTCGGCATTCAACGCAGGTCCGCCGGCGACCACGTCTACGCGCCCGCTGGCCTCGATGACCTCGCTGCGATGATCGTGCGGCCGAACCTGACGCCTAATTTTTCCGCCGACGCCTACCGGATCAAGACCGCGCGCTGGCAGGCGCTGTGGCCGGAATTGACCGTGTGCCCCGCCCAGCCGGCATAGCAAAGGACCCTACCGCACCACGCCCGAGATGAACCCAGGCTTGCGCCGCGGCGGCTTGATATCGTTTTTCAGGAAGCAGCGCGCGCCTTTGCCGACGTAACCAGGCCTGGCAAAGGTCCAGGCGCGGCATTTGTTGTCGCCTTGGCAGGCGTCGCGGCAGGCGTCGCCGCGCTCGGCGTTGTCGTCATTCTTCAGCTCGAAACTGCGGTAATCACCGCCGAAGCGGTCGATCGAGGTCTCCACCGGCCCCGAGCGCGGTTCGATAACGCCGGCGCCGCGGACGCCGGAGACGCAGCAATAGCTCTCGACCCGCGGCGTCACCTTGTCTTTCAGCCAGCACACCGCGTTTTCGGCATTGTCGCTGGGATAGTTGAAGCTCCACGCCCGGCAGCGCCGGTCGCGTTCACAGACCAGCGCGCACTCGGCCGGATCGCCGGATTGCGACACCGATCGCGAATAGTCGGCGCCGGGGCGATCAAAATTGGTCTGGGCCTGCGCCAGCGTTGCGGCGAATATCACCAGCACGGCGAACACTGCCCAACACGCGCTGAACAGGCGGCTCATCGACATGCGGAACGACTTTCAGCGGGGGCTGCACGGCGCAGCGCGAAAGACCATTGGAGCGCGCATCACCTGTACCGCCGATGAACAAGCTTTCAGATTCAGCTAACCGTCGGATCTAGAAGCAATATTCCGTGTAGGCCGGGGTCACCGAACCGTTCCAGGCGCCATGGAATTTGGCCAGCATCTCCTCGGCAGGGCTGAGGCCGGAATCGATGATGCGGTCGAGCGCGTGCAGATGGCGGGTTTCGTCGCGGCCGTTCGAGTCGAGCCGGGCGCGGCGGCCGAGACCGCCATGGGCGAGCGTGACGCATTCCCTGGCGATCTCGAACAGAGTGCGGTCCTTGATCCGGGCCTTGAAACCCAGTTTCGGCATGTCGTCGCGCAGCGCCTGGCGCTCCTCGGCGGTCCAGCGCCGGACGATTTCCCAGGCGGCGTCCAGCGCCAAATCATCATAAAGCAGCCCGACCCAGAATGCCGACAGCGCCGGCAGCAGGTCCAACGGCACGCCGTCGGCGCCGCGCATTTCCAGATAGCGCTTCAGCCGCACTTCCGGGAAGATCGTCGACAGATGGTTGGCCCAGTCCGACAAAGTCGGCTTTTCTCCGGGGAACATCTTGTTCTTGCCGTCAAAGAAATCGCGGAACGAGGAGCCCGCCACGTCGATGTAGTTGTCGCCGCGCTTCACGAAATACATCGGCACGTCGAGCGCGTAATCGACCCAGCGTTCGAACCCCATGCCGTCTTCGAACGCCCATGGAATCATGCCGGAGCGGGCATTGTCGGTATCGCGCCAGACCTCGGAGCGGAACGACAGGTAGCCGTTCGGCTTGCCTTCGGTGAACGGCGAATTGGCGAACAGAGCGGCGGCGATCGGCTGCAGCGCCACCGAGACGCGCAGCTTCTTGACCATGTCGGCCTCGGACGAGAAGTCGAGATTGGTCTGCACCGTGCAGGTCCGGTACATCATGTCGAGGCCGTACTGGCCGACCTTCGGCATGTAGTTGGTCATGATCTTGTAACGGCCCTTGGGCATCACCGGGATCTGCTCACGCGTCCAGGACGGCGTCAGGCCGAGGCCAAGAAAGCCGATGCCAAGCGGCGTCGCTACTTCGCGCACCTGCGCCAGATGCGCCACCAGCTCCGACTGGGTCTGGTGCACGGTCTCGACCGGCGCACCGGACAGTTCGAACTGGCCGCCGGGTTCCAGCGAGATCGCGCCGCCACCGGTGACGTCGTACAGGCCGATGATATTGCCGGCTTCCATGATCGGCTCCCAGCCGAGCAGGTGCTTCATGCCATCGAGCACCGCGCCGATGCCGCGCGGCCCCTCATAGGGAACCGGATGGTGCCCCTGCAGGGTGAACGGCGTCTTCTCGTGCTCGGTGCCGATGCGGAATTCCGAAGGCGGCTTCACGCCCTCCGCCAGCCACGTCACGAGTTCGTCGCGCGACTGCAGCGGCGTCATATCGATCTGGTCACGCGCCATGGAATTTCCGGATGAAAGGCGCCGCGGTGAAACGCGCGCAGTGTCGGGGATGCCGGCAACCCGAACGGGCCGTCGGCGCAGGAACTTGCAATAAAGTCATCGTGTCGGCGCGGCTTCTCTGGCCGACACCGCCGTCTCATGACATGCGCAACCAAGCCGGTCGAGCAGGCCGCATAGTTTTGCTGCGTCTGCGTCGGAGAGCTTGGAGCCGACATGTTTCTCGATCGCCGTGGAATAGGCGCAACCCATCTTCTTGTGCAACTCGCGTCCCGCCGCGGTAATCTCCACGAACAGGCCGCGCTTGTCGTTCTTGCATTCGCGCCGCGCCGCCAGCCCCTCATCGACCAGCCGGTCGATCAGCCGCGAGGTCGAATATTGCGGTATCAGCATCTGCTTCTCGAGCTCAACAGGGCGCATTTCGCCGGTCGGCGCGCGTGACAATTCCATCAGGGCGTCGAACCAGGCCAGCGGGGGGAAACCAGCCCGCTTGAGGTCCTGTTCGACAGCGTCCAGCACCCGGCTCTGGATTCGCATCAAGCGAATCCAGGCGGCGGTCGCCTCAAGGGATGGTTTGCGCTTCATCGACGGGTCCATATGGTCGCAGCACCCTAGCCATTTGATGCAGCTGCATCAATCTTGACGAGTGGATGCAGCTGCATTTAGTCATGGCTGTGGTTAAACCAATGATCTCCAAAAACAATCTTCCCAGGGAGGAATCTCGATGAAACTGTATTATTCGCCCGGTGCCTGCTCGATGTCGCCGCATATCGCGTTGCTCGAAGCCGGCCTGCCCTTTGATCTGGTGAAGGTCGATTTGAAGGCCAAGAAACTGGAAAACGGCGACGATTACCTCGCCATCAACCCCAAGGGGCAGGTGCCCGCGCTCGGTCTCGACAGCGGCGAACTGATCACCGAGGGGCCAGTGATCGTGCAATATATCGCCGACCAGGCCGCCGCCGCGAAGCTGGCCCCTGCGAACGGTACCGCCGAGCGCCGCCAACTTCAGGAATGGCTCGGCTTCATCAACGGCGAGTTGCACAAGAACTTTTCGCCGCTGTTCCAGCCGGTTTTCGACGACACCGTGAAGGGTTTCTTCCGCACCCGCCTGACCTCCAAGTTCAAATTCGTCGACGGCGCGCTGGCTGGCCACGATTACCTGCTCGGCAAGGATTTCACCGTTGCGGACGGCTATCTGTTCGTGATGCTGAAATGGGCCGACCGAATGAACCTCGACCTCGCCGAATTCAGCAACCTGACCACCTACAAGGCACGCGTCGCGGCCCGCCCGAAGGTGCAGGAAGCGCTGGTCAGCGAAGGCCTGATGAAGGCGGCGTGATTCCTTCAAAGTAAATGTCGAAAGGGCCGGATCAATCATCCGGCCCTTTCGTTTTTCAACACAGGCCATCCGGCTATCGCAAGCCCGGCGGGCGCCACGGATGTGACTCGTCACACAAATGACCGCGCATCGCCACGCGAGTCGTCAAACGGCCATCAACGCGGCCACGCTGTAACCGCGAACCGACGGCAACGCCGCGATGGCGTCTTCTTCTTTGCATTTTGCGAAAGGCGCTGGTGGATCGCATGAACAAGCCAATATTGACCGGTCCGGCACAGGACAGCTTGCGCCTGAGCGATATCACCTGCTGCCCCCGCTGCCGGTCGACCATCGCCGGTCAGGGAGCGCAGACGCGCTGCTCCAACGCCGCCTGCGCCTATGCTGCCGACGGGTTTCCCACGGTGGATGGGCAGCAGGTGCTGATCGATTTCGAGTCCAGCATCTTCGACCGCGAAACCTATCACGACAACAGTGGCTCGGTGCTGGATCGCGATGTGCTGAATCACTCGATCGGCTCCCGCCTGCATCGCTTCACGTTTGGCGAGAATCCAGTCGCCGGCGAAAATTGCAGGACCTTTGTCACGCTGGCAAAGCAGCGGTCTCCCAGGCCGCGAATCCTGGTGGTCGGTGGCGCCAAGATCGGCTCCGGCGCGGAGCATCTCTACGACGACCCCACGCTCGATGTGGTCGGCACGGACGTGTTTTCATCGCCCCACACCAGGCTGGTCGCTGACGCCCATAAGCTACCCTTCGTGGATCAGTCCTTCGACGGCGTCTGGATCCAGGCCGTACTTGAACATGTGCTTGAGCCCATCGACGTGGTCTCGGAAATCCACCGGGTGCTGCGGGACGACGGGCTGGTCTACGCCGAGACCCCGTTCATGCAGCAGGTGCATGAGCGGGCTTACGATTTCACGCGATTTACCCAGAGCGGGCATCGCTGGCTGTTCAGGTCGTTCACGGAAATCAGCGCCGGGCCCGTCACTGGCGGCGGCGTCGCGCTGCTATGGTCGATCCGCTATCTGTTCCGGGCGTTCGGTGTCGGCGACGGCGTTTCGCGCCTGGCCGCCCTGCCCTTCTTCTGGCTGAGATTTCTGGACGGCTTCGGCCGCGGCCGGGCCAGGGCCGACGCCGCCAGCGGCCTGTTCTTCATGGGACGACGCTCCGACCACGCCCTGGCGCCGAGCTCGATGCCGCAATACTACAAGAACCAGCAGCTTGCCGCCGGTTGAATGATCAAGCGGCCGGGTCGGTGATCCCGCACTCTGGTTGCTACAGGCTTTGAGCAAGGCGCAGATAGCATTTGAAGCAAAGGTTGCTGTCGTCGCCTCTCCGCTTGCGGGAAAGGTGGATCGAACACGCAAAGCCGCGCGAGACGGGTGAGGGGCGGTAGCGACGGGGCGCGTGGCTCCACTTCTCCCGCCTTCGCTTCGCTCAGGCCCCCTCCCCCACGAGGGGGAGGGTGAAAAACAGCAGCCTACGCCGCCGCGAGCTTCTTCGGCGGAAAGCGGCCGTAGAAGGTCTCGCCCTTGGCCGCCATGTCTTCCAGCAGTTTGGGCGGCGTGAAGCGCGAGCCGTATTTGGCCTCTAGCTTGTGGCAGAGTTCGACAAACTGCTTCGTCCCCATGAAGTCGATGTAGCTCAGCGTACCGCCGGTGAAGGGGGCAAAGCCGAAGCCGAGGATCGAGCCGACATCGGCCTCGCGCGGATCGGTGATGACGTGATCCTCGACGGTGCGCGCGGCTTCCACCGCCTGCACCACGAGGAAGCGCTGCTTCAGCTCCTCGACATCGAGCGTGTCGGGATCGACCGGCTTTGGCACCAGTTCGCCAAGCCCGTGCCACAGGCTCTTCTGGCCCTTGCCCTTGGCCGGATATTCGTAAAAGCCCTTGCCGTTCTTGCGGCCCATGCGGCCATTTTTGGTGTAGAGCGCGTCGAGGATGCGCTCCTCGCTGGGATTGACGGCGGACGGGCCGAGGTCCTTCTTCGCCGCCTGCAATATTTTCCAGCCGAGATCGACGCCGACCTCGTCATTGAGCGACAGCGGGCCGACGGGCATGCCGGCCATGCGCGCGGTGTTCTCGATCATCGCGGGGGGCACGCCCTCGTCGAGCATGATATGGCCCTCGCGGATGTAATTCAGCACGCAGCGGTTGGCGTAAAAGCCGCGGGTGTCATTGACGACGATCGGCGTCTTTTTAATCGCGCGCACATAATCCAGCGCCATGGCGAGGGCCTTATCGCCGGTCTTTTTGCCCATGATGACCTCAACGAGCAGCATGCGCTCCACCGGCGAGAAAAAGTGAATGCCG
>NZ_JANXTC010000322.1:0-12460 GCF_025356345.1 Tardiphaga sp. | reverse complement strand
GACGAGTTTTAGTTGAAATACATAGGTATTTTATATGACTGATGTGTATGATTGTTAAGATCTCCCTAACACAATCAAAAACAACCACACCAGCACCATAAATATTATTCTGATTTATTTTGAGACTGCTTTGTCGCTGCTCAATGAAGTCCTGGGCGAAGGTGGATCGATCGAACATGCGTAATTACCTGTTGAATTCCCTTTCAATCGCCGGATCAGGGTTCTGTTCCCGAAGAAACAGGGCCTGGCGATCTGGACCCGTGCGAGCCTGTGTTTGGCCGCCCCGGCTATCGTTTCATCAATGTCGCCTTCACCCACATCCGCCCTCGAAATCGTCTCCCTGTCGTCACGGTCAGATTAGCCGATCCAATCTCAGGCGGCCGCGGTCGTCGGTGAGACGCCAGGCCGCGGCGTAGGTCGTGATGACGGCTGCGATCCCGCTGCCGCCTGACAGCAGGAACATCAGTAAAATCTGGTATTTCACCGCTTCCATCGGGTCGAGACCGGCAAGGATCTGACCGGTCATGATACCCGGCAACGTGACGATGCCGGCTGCGGACATCTGGTTGATGATCGGCAGTAGCCCGCGTCGGATAGACTTACGAACGAGCGGAGCGACCGCTTCGCGATAGGTGCCGCCGAGTGAGAGGCGAGCTTCGATTCCCGGGCGCTCGCGGCGCACCGACGACAGAATGCTGTCGAGCGACAGGCTGGCCGAGTTGAGCACGCTGCCGAGAATGATGCCGGCCAGCGGGATGGCGTAGTGAGGTTCGTACCACGGCTGCGGTCGGATCGCGGTAGTCAGCGCCAAGACTACCGTGATGAAGGTGGCGAAACCGACGCCTCCGATGCCCACAACCAAGTTGAAGCCGCCGGTGAATCGGTTATCCGGGCGGGCGGAGACCTCGCGGGCAGCCACCAGAACCATAACCAGGACAAGAAACAGCGTCGCAGCGGGACTGTTTATCGTGAATATCAGTTTCAGGAGGTAGCCGATCGCGATCAACTGCACGACCATCCGTGCCGCGGCTAAGACAAGCTGCCGATGCACGCCGATGCTGAGGCAAAGCGACAGCACTGCGTCGATGACAAGCAGCGACGCGGCCGTGGCTACGTCGGCGGGAGTCAGCGGGATAGTGTTCACGCGAGCTCCAATCTTCCTGCCGACATCAGGTAATGCCGCCGGGCCAGCCGCTCCGCCTGCCGACCGTTATGTGTAACCATCAGGATCGACATGCCCGCGGTCATGCGTTCGCGCAGGAGTAGTTCGACGCGCTCTATCGATTCGTCGTCGAGCGCCGATGTCGGCTCGTCGAGCAGCAATATCAGGGGCGCCCGTAGTAGAGCGCGGGCCAGGGCCAGCCGTTGCTTTTCGCCGGTCGAGAGCCGAGCGACCGGACCGTCCAGCAGCTCGCTCTTCAAGCCAAACCGGTCAGTCATAGCCCTTACCGCGGTTCGTTCTGTGGCGGGAAAGTGCTGCGCGACGTCCTCGGCCCACCAGCCGGATTCGGCGGCGACGTAGATCACCCGCTTGCGCCAGTCCGGCGCCGACCACGTAGCGCGACTTCGTCCGTCGAGATGGACCTGTCCCTCGTTGGGATCGAGGTCGGCCACCATCCGGAGCAGCAGGCTCTTGCCCGATCCGGACGGCCCGGTAATCGACGCGCAGGCGCCGCGCTCTAGCGTGAGATCGAACGGGCCGGCCAAGGCGCTCCGGAGCCCGGCTAGTGCAAGGCCGCTGCTCATCGAGCCGAGCCGGCGGGAAGAATGCGCGCGTGGGTGCGACGACGGTGCCCGCTCACAGGAGGAGGCCTGTATAGACGGCGAACAAGATGCCCGCGCCGAGCAATCCGCGATAAACCACGAATGGCCATGATGAAAAGCGCTCAAGAATGCGCATCAATCCCCAGATGGCCGCGAACGCCGACAGCGATGCGACGACAAGGCCCACGGCGAGCACTGACCATCCGTGGGCGTCGAGATGCGCCTTGTGAAGCTCCCAGACCTCCTTAAGGCCGGCGAGCGCGATGGCGGGAATGCCCAGCAAGAAAGAGAAGCGCGCCGCTTCCTCCCGCTTGAAGCCCAGCGCCAGCGCCGCCGTCAGGGTCGAGCCGGACCGCGAGACGCCGGGAATCAGGGCACCGATCTGGGCGACGCCGATGACGAACGCGTCGTACAATAAAGCCTGCTCCACGGTCCGGCGGTGCCGGGCGAAGCGCTCGGCGATGGCGAGAAGCGCAGACATGCCGAGGCACGCCCAGCCGATGACCGTCAGGCTGCGGAGCGGCGAATTGCACTGGTTCAGGAGACCGGACAGCGCGATGCCGGCGATGCCGATCGGCACGGTGGCAAGCACCATGAACATTGCCAGCCGCAAATGCTGGTCGGTGAAATCGTGTCGCGACAGCGCGCTGACCGAGCCGAAAGCGAGGCCTCTGATGTCCGCCCAGAAGTAGCTTATGACGGCGGCGAGCGCGGCAAGCTGCATCACGGCGGAGAAGGCGGAGCCGGGATCCTGCCAGCCGAATAGGGCTGGAACCAGCCTCATATGCGCAGTGGAGGAAACAGGCAGCAGTTCGGTGATGCCCTGAAGCACGCCCAGCGTCGCGACCTTGGCGTAGCCAAGATCGACGAAGCCGATGTCGAGGGCTCCGCCGCAGATACTTGCCATGTGTTTCTTTCCGATTGCGTGAGGAGGTCCGCGCGGGCGCCATCTAGCCGACGTCGCCGCGGTCGCCGGCGACGAGTTCACGAAGATCGTTCAGGCGGTGAAGGGAATCCATCGATCGCCGCTGATCCGCGGCGGCGAGCCCGAGAACCAGAGCTTCCAAGGTTACCAGTGTTGCTCCGTGCAACGCCGCCCGGGAGGCCTTGCCGCGCTTTGCTGGGACAATGACGGTTGCTTGGCGGGCCAATTGAGCCTCGAGACTGTCCGTGATCAGGACGATGGGCAGGTGAAGACGGCGGGCTTCCGCGAACACCGCTGTGATCTCACGGTAAGCGCGGCCATACGCCATCACGAGCAGAGCATCGCGGCTATTCAAGTCCAAAAGCTGGTCGGCCAATGCAAAACCGGTCGCATCGAGAACCCGTGCCTTGCGGCCATGACGGGACAGCAGAACTGAAACGTAGTGGGCGATCGGGGCGGACGGTCCGATGCCGAACACGACAATCCTATCGGCTGGATGAAGCGTCTGAACTGCCTTGGTGAGCGCGCTGCGGGCGTGGCCACGCCGCAATGACCCGACGGCTTCGACATGCGTGGTCAATTGCCTTGTCCGTGTCGCCACCGATATCCGAGAGGGTGCGACCCATGTCAGCGGCAGGCGTCGCAGGCCGCTGCAGGGACGTCGCCAATTCCTGCTTCATTTCCGGAATGCCGGAAAAGCCGAGCGCTTGGACCGTCCGGACGACCGTCGCGTCAGACGTGCCGAGCGATGCCGCCAGGTCCGCGGCCGAGCTCGCCAGAACCGTTGCGCGGTTCTCGTTGATGAACACCGCCACGCGATACGCCGTAGGCGACAGCTTGTCGCCATGGCTCAATAGGCGCTGCTTCAAAAGGTCGAAATTTTTCGGTGGTAATTTGGTGTTTTTGATCATGATGTAGGTTGTGCTACATTGAATCGGAACATTGTAGCAAATAATTCATTCAATCTGCGATGGCAGACGGACGGACGCAACCCTTGGCGGCGACGCCTCTCCGGTCACCGCGTCCGATCCAACGTCCCGATCGCGGCGGTCCACGTCCCGATGCGGTGAACCACGAAAGCATGTTTCCGATGAAAGACTTGGAAGACGACGCCCTGAACAAGGTTCCCGCGCTTACGCTCGGGTTTTGGATCATAAAGATTATCGCGACCACGCTGGGCGAGGTCGGCGGCAATGCGCTTTCACAGACGATGGGACTTGGCTATCTCGCCTCGACGGCCATCTTCGGTGCGCTGCTTATCGTGACGGTCATCGCTCAGATCCGCTCCCGGCGGTTTCACCCCTTCCTCTATTGGACCGTCATTGCAGCGACGACACTTGCCGGTACCACGATGGCTGACCTGTTCGACCGCTCTTTCGGCATCGGGTATCTCGGTGGTTCGCTGGGGCTTTTCTTCCTCGTCATCGCGACGCTCGCGCTGTGGTACCGGTCGACAGGGTCGGTGGCCATCGACACCGTATCAACGCCGAAGGTCGAAAGTTTTTACTGGGCCACCATCATGTTCTCCCAGACGCTCGGCACCGCGCTCGGCGACTGGATGGCGGATTCGACGCCTCTGGGTTACAATGACAGCGCGTTCTTGATCGCCGTCGTGCTTGCCATCATCGCCGCGCTCTATTTCTTCACCGAGGTTTCCCGCACGTCGCTGTTCTGGGCGGCGTTCATCCTGACGCGGCCGCTTGGCGCAACACTGGCGAACTCGCTGGACAAACCGGCGGCCAGCGGCGGACTCGGCATCAGCGACGTGACGCTCACCGCTGCCTTTGCGTTGCTCATGATTATTGGACTCCTGGTGATCCCGCAGCGGGCAGGGAGCCACGCACCGGCGTCTCGGGCGTTCTGATGCCCGGGCGAGGGCGCTTTCTGCGCCCGACCGTTGACATCGGCACCGGCCGACCGCTACGAAATTCACACGGCAATGGATTCTGCCGGGCCATCGTGGCCGAACCGCTTCCGAGAGAAGCTGATGACTCCTACTCAACTTGCCCTTCGGGGCGGAGGAGTAGAGTTTTGAGTCCGACGTATCCCCATATCGCGTTCCGATTGACCGCGTCGCCGTCCGCCCTTCCAGCGGGCAGCGTGCAATGATGTCCCCCATGGGTTTCCTCGGCCTGCGTCTTGAACAGGTCCGCAGCCTCGTCAAATGGGTGGGCATCGTCGTCCCGATGGCCTGCATCGTGGGTTCACTGTGCGCCCTGTTCCTATGGGGACTGGACCGCGCGACGCAGGCGCGCTTCGCCTATCCCTGGCTGATCTATGGCATGCCGGTGGCCGGCTTCCTGATGGTGCTGGCCTATCAGCGGTTTGGCCGTTCGGCTGAGGGTGGTAACAACCTCATCGTCGAGCGGATCCACGAACCCGGCGGCGGCGTGCCGCTGCGGATGGCGCCGTTCATCCTGGTCACCACCGTGCTGACCCACCTCGTCGGCGGCTCGGCCGGCCGCGAGGGGACCGCGGTGCAACTTGGCGGGAGCATCGCCAGCGCGTTCGCCAAGACGTTCAAACTTTCTCCCACCGACGTCCGCATCCTGCTCATGGCGGGTATCGCGGCCGGCTTCGGCGCGGTGTTCGGCACCCCCATCGCGGGAGCCATCTTCGCGCTGGAAGTGCTGACCATCGGACGTATGCAGTACGAAGCCCTTCTGCCGTGCCTGATGGCGGCGATAGCGGGCGACTGGAGTTGCCACGCCTGGGGCATCGAACACACCCGTTACGCCATCAATTATCTGGCCAACGCCGGAGAGGACACCGGCTTCCACCTGAACGCCTTGTTGCTCCTGAAGGTCGGCATCGCGGGCGTCGCCTTCGGCCTGGCCGCGCGGTTTTTCAGTGAGTTCTCCCACCTGGTGAATGCCGCGTTCAAGGCGGTCTGTCCGTACGCGCCGCTGCGCCCGGTCATCGCGAGCGCGATCCTCATCGGGCTGGTCTACGCGCTCGGCACCCGTGAATATCTCGGCCTTGGCGTGTGGTCGCCCAATCCCGACGACGCGACGATTGCGGGCTTCTTCCATCCCGGCCATGTCGATCCCTGGAGCTGGCTCTGGAAGACGATCTTCACGATCATCACCCTCAGCAGCGGCTTCAAGGGCGGCGAGGTCACGCCGCTGTTCTTCATCGGCGCCGCGCTCGGCAACGCCCTGGCGGATGTGCTGGGCGCGCCTTCCGATCTGTTTGCCGGTCTCGGCTTCGTGGCGCTGTTCGCCGGCGCGACCAACACGCCGCTGGCCTGCATGATCATGGGTATCGAACTGTTCGGCTCGCTGCACGCGGTCTACATCGCCGTCGCCTGCTTCCTGGCCTACCTCTGCAGCGGCCATTCCGGCATCTACATGTCGCAGCGCCTCGGTACGCCGAAGACCGCGTCCGCCCATATTCCGCCGGACATGTCCGTCCGGCAGGTCCGTGATCTCAACGTCCAGGCCTTCGGCGACTTCGTCGGCCGGGTCCGCCTCCGCGCCGCCAACTCCTCCGTTCCCACACAGAAAGGTGAATTCATGGTCCGTCGCACACTCGTGCACAAGGAAATCGGCATGGTCACGATTTACATGAAGCCGAGCGAGAAGGTCGTGGGCGTGGGCAACCGCCTGTTCGGTAGCAAGCCGCTGTATCGCGAACTGGTGCTGCGGGCGAAGGCCGCCGGCTTCTTGAACGCGACGGCTCACCACACCCACTTCGGCTACAGTAACAGCGGAAAGCTGGAGGATGAAGGCTTCGAGCTTTTCAATCCGGACCTGACGATGTGCGTCGAGCTGATCGCGCCGCGCGATGAACTTGAAGACTTCTGCCGGATGCACGGCGATCTGCTGAAGCGCAAGGTCATCATCTACAAGCACATCGAACATTGGGACCTCGTCGGCGACGCGCTCACCGCGGACGACGCCCTGAAGCCGAAGGTGGCGGGGCGGGCATGAAGAATCTGCTCGGCTCCTGGTTCTTCGGCGCTTCGTGGATCTGCTATTTCCGCGCGCTGAAGCTGGGGGTTGCCGCCCGCGTCGCTCCGATCGACAAGCTCAGCGTGGTGTTCGTCGCCGTCTTCGCGGTGTTCTTTCTGGGCGAACGGCTCGCGCTGCCGAACTGGCTCGGCGTGATCCTGATCGACGGCGGGGCTGTGCTTGCCGCGGCCGTTCTCGCGTTCGGCCTTGGTGCCGAGGCTGATCTGATCATCCTGGTTTTCATCCTGGGCGTCGCCACGGCATTCGCTGAGACCTCAATGCGAGCGTGCAACAACAAAGGAAATCCGAAGTGAAAAGCATTGCCATGCTGTGGTTGAGACGGTTCGGACTGACGGTCGGAATCTTCGCCGCCGGCGCCGGCGGCTGGGCGGGTTATCTGCGTCTGACCGGCAATTTCCATCCGATCGAGGCGGGCGTGATCTACCGCTCCGGACAGCTCAGCGGTTCGCAGTTCGCGGATCGCATCGAAGAGAACGGAATCCGCACCATCATCAACCTGCGCGGCAATAATATCGGGCAGCCCTGGTATGACGCCGAGATGAAGGCTAGCCAAGCGGCCGGCGTGCAGCACGTGGATTTTGCTCTATCGGCTGGCCGGGAGCTTACGGACGATCAGGTGACGCAATTGACGGGGCTGCTTCGGGATTCACCGCGGCCGGTCCTGATCCATTGCGAAGCCGGCGCCGACAGAAGCGGTGTGGCCTCGGCGCTGTACAAGCTGCTGGTGGCCAAGCGGCCGGCTCAAGAGGCATCGGAGCAGCTATCATTCCGATACGGTCACTTTCCCTGGCTGACAAGCAGGACGGCGGCGATGGACCGAACGTTCGAGCGGGTCGCGTCCCGTTCGCGCCTGACGCCGGCGACGCACTGATGGCACGCATCGGAGACGCCCGGACCATCGCAGACATCGAATACGTCATTGAGCCGTCGAGCCTGGGCAGCGATGTCACTGGCCGTTCCGCGATGCCAAGGCCGTGCCGAGATGTGAATCGGCGTGGTCTTTGATCCCCGATCGGCGCCCAAGGATGACCCCACCCGGGGCGACGCAAGAGCTGCGAATTATTTCTGATTTTTGAGCTACACGGGGGCAACATTCGGAGCCGAGACACATCCAAGGCGCTTCCGTGAATGCCGCCCGTGAACACTTCACCATTCTAACCGATAAGTTCAGGAGAATTCCGATGCAGCCTTTCACATCATTGACCCGTCGAGGCGCGCTGGCCGTGCTTGCGGCGGGCATGGCGGCGCCACTGCGCGTGGTCAGGGCGGATGCCACCATGATTCTGGTTCACAAGGATCCGGACTGCGGCTGCTGCACGGGTTGGGTGAAACATCTGCGAGACGCCGGCTTCATGGTAACCGTCGAAGAGATCGCGGACCTGCGACCGATCCGGACGCGTCTCCGCGTTCCGCAGTCGCTGACGGCCTGCCATACGGCGGAGGTCTCCGGATACGCAATCGAAGGCCACGTGCCGGCGGCGGCCATCCGGCGACTGCTCGATGCGCGCCCTGCCGCGCTCGGCCTGGCGGTCCCCGGCATGCCCGCGGGGTCTCCCGGCATGGAAGGCGGTACGCCCGATGTCTACGACGTGATGCTCTTTGCCGCCGACGGGAATCGGCCGTTCTTGCGGTTCCTCGGCACGAAAATCGTGTCCTGACGTGGGGACGATTACCAGGGCCGAGTTTCGCTCCGCGGCTGGCGAACATGTGAATTGTCGTCTCTTCACATCCGACCTTGTCCGTGTGATGGTCCTAACATGAATGTTCGTCGCTTCTTCGGTCGAATGCTCGCGGTCTTCGTGATCGCTGGGCTGGCGTTTGCGCCGTTGGTTACGCCGGCGGCGGCGAAACATGTGGTCGCTGCGGAGATGGCCGACATGTCGGCTATGTCCGGAGACATGCCGTGCTGTCCGGACGGGAACAAGACCGACGGCTGCAAGGATTGCCCGCTCATCGCGATGTGCATGCTAAGCGTTGCACAAGTGCTGCCGTCCTATGCCGACGGTGTTCAGATTTTCTTCCAGGCCCGACGGCTGTCTTTCGCGCTCTTTGATGTCGCGGCCGACGGCCTCGTCGGTGTCCCTCCAGACTATCCCCCTCGAATCTTGATCTGATCGGCATCAATACGCCGCTTGCTACTGCGTCGGCCTAAAGCCGCGCGGATAGACGCATGCCGCCTTCGCGGTAAATCAGGACATCGAGGATCTCATCATGAAGAGTTACAATTCCACACGCGCCCTCTGGGCCGCGGCGATCGGCATTGCCTTGGCCGCTGGCGTTACGACTGCCCGCGCCGACGTCAAGGACTACGAATTCCAACTCGTCGACAAGACCGTCAAGACGGGCGAGGCGGTCATTGCCGTCCGCCTCGTCCACAAGCCGGACGGCAAACCGGTCCCGGACGCCGTGATCTTCGCCAAACGGCTCGATATGGCTCCCGACGGCATGGAGTCGATGAAGACCACCATAGATGCGATGCCCAGCACGGAGCCGGGGGTCTACAAGTTCAAGGCCGCCATGACGATGGAAGGCGGCTGGCAGTTGTCGCTGGGCGCCAAGGTTCAGGGTGAGACCGGGACGGTCGAGAGCAAGCTCGTCCTCAAGGCCACACCGTGACACGCGTGGTCTTCATCGCGGGTTCCGCTGCCACCGGGGCGGCCACAGCATTGCTGTGGTCATTTCCGGTCGCCACTGCGCCGCTCGGTTTCGACCGTCCCGGCTCGTCCGATGTTTCGCCGGTCTTCGAGTCCGAGCGCAGGTACCGGGCCGTCGGACTCGACCCGTTGACGCTCAAGGGCGGACTGCGGTCCGGACACGCCGAACTCAAGCGTCTGTCGGGAGGCTCGCTATGAGGCGTTCATCGATCGTATTTCTGATTTTGGCGGCCGCATCAATCGCTGGTGGTTCGGGGCTGGCCGTTGGGCGGTCGAACTATCCGTTACCCACTTGGCTGTCCGCCGTCTTGCCCGCGATGGCCGATCCGGGACATGCAAGCGCGGCCCAAACGGGGCCAATCATCTACTATCGCGACCCGGACGGCGCGCCAAAGTATTCGCTGGCGCCGGCGAAGACTTCTTCGGGCAAGCAATATCTGGTCGTCAAAAGCAGCGAGGACGTGAACTTCGAGGAGGTGCCGGAGTCCGTCGCGGCCAAAGGTGCCGAGCCCGGACGTATCAAGTTTTACCGGAATCCGATGGGGCTCCCGGATACGTCGCCGACCCCGAAGAAGGACTCGATGGGGATGGACTACCTGCCAGTTTACGAAGGCGAGCAGGACGGCGATTCTTCGGTCAAGGTCAGCGCGGGAAAGCTGCAGAAAGCCGGCGTCCGGACCGAAGCGGCCGAACTCCGTACCCTCAATACGACGGTCAGGGCCCCCGGTACCGTCCAGCAGGACGAACGGCGTGTGTCCGTCGTCTCGCTCCGGTTCGAAGGCTTCATCGACACCGTCGCAGACGTCACCACCGGTTCGCAGGTGCGCAAGGGGCAGCCCCTGATGCGTGTCTACGGGCCGAATTTGTCCAGCGCGGCCGCCGAATATCTGTCGGTACTGAACGCCCGGAGCGACGCCGGCATCGGAGGCCAGGGACTGAAAGGCGCACGCCGTCGTCTCGAGAATCTCGGTGCGCCCGACGCCTTCATCGCGGACATCGAACGCACCCGGGAGATTCCCGTCTATCTGAACTGGCCCGCTCCCCAGGACGGCGAGATCGTGGAGCGGACCGCCGTCAACGGAATGCGGGCCGCGCCGGGCGACATTCTGTTCCGGATCGTCGACCGGGGCCTGGTCTGGGTGATGGTCGACGTCGCGGAGCGGGATCTGGCGCTTCTGAAGGTCGGTCAGAAGGTCGTCGTTCGGCCCCGCGCGTATCCGGATCGCCTGTTCACCGGAAAGATCGCGATGATCTATCCGAACCTTAAACCAGAGACGCGCACCGCGCGCGTCAGGATCGAACTCCCCAATCCGGACGACGTGCTGCGGCCGGACATGTATGCGGACGTGGAGATCGCAACGGGAGCCGAAACTCCGGTTGTGACCGTTTCGAGCAGCGCCGTGATCGACAGCGGCGAGCGCCAGCTGGTTCTTCTCGACAAGGGGGACGGCCGGTTCGAACCGCGCGCCGTGAAGCTCGGACGTCGCGGAGACGGCCGGGTGGAAATCAAGGAGGGAGTCGCCGAGAGCGATAAGGTCGTCGTCTCCGCGAACTTCCTGATCGACGCCGAGAGTAATTTGAAGGCCGCCCTCAAGGGCCTCGATGCTGGAGGGAAACCCTAATGATCGCGCGCCTCATCGACTGGTCGGCCCGCAACCTGATGCTGATCCTGATCGGAACGGTCTTCGTCGTCGCCGGCGGTCTCTACGCCGTGCAGCACTCCGCGCTGGACGCCATCCCCGACCTCTCCGACACCCAGGTGATCGTATACACCGAGTACAAGGGCCAGGCGCCGCAGGTCATCGAGGACCAGGTGACCTATCCTTTGACGACGGCCATGCTGACGGTGCCGAAATCGAAGGTCGTTCGCGGCTTCTCGTTCTTCGGCGCCTCGTTCGTCTACATCATCTTCGAAGACGGCACGGACATCTACTGGGCGCGCTCGCGCGTCCTGGAATACCTCAACGCTGCCGCGCGTAAGCTCCCCGCCGGCGTCACGCCGACATTGGGCCCCGACGCCACCGGTGTCGGCTGGGTCTATCAGTATGCGTTGCAATCCAAGGACAAGTCGCTGGCGGACCTGCGGTCCATCCAGGACTGGACCATCCGCTACGGCATCTCCAAAGCCGAGGGTGTCGCCGAAGTCGCCAGCGTCGGCGGCTTCGTCAAACAGTACAACATCGTGGTCGATCCGAACCGGCTGAGGTCCCTCGACATCCCGCTCGCGAAGGTGCGGGACGCGGTCCGCGGCAGCAACATGGACGTGGGAGGGCGCACCGTCGAGCTCTCGGAATTCGAGTTCATCGTGCGGGGCAGAGGCTATGTCAAAAGCCTGTCTGATCTTTCGAACATCGTGCTCAAGGTCGACAAGGGCACCCCCGTCCTATTGAAGGACGTCGCGCGGATCGAGCTTGGTCCGGACGAGCGCCGGGGTATCACCGAACTCAACGGGGAAGGCGAGGTCGCGGGTGGAATCGCCGTGCAGCGGTTCGGGCAGAACGCGCTCGATGTCATCGACAACGTCAAGGCGCGATTGGCCGAGATGGCGTCTGCGCTGCCGAAGGGCGTCGAGATCATACCGGTCTACGACCGCTCCGACCTCATCCACAGCGCGATCGAGACGTTGAAGCGGACGCTGACCGAGGAAAGCATCGTCGTCGCTCTGGTCTGCATCGTGTTCCTGCTGCATGTGCGCAGCGCGCTCGTCGCCATCATCATGCTGCCGGTCGGGATTTTGATGGCGTTCGGCGCCATGAAGCTGCTGGGGATCGGCTCCAACATCATGAGCCTCGGCGGCATCGCGATTGCGATCGGCGCCATGGTCGACGGCGCCATCGTCATGATCGAAAACGCCCACAAGCATCTCGAACGGGCCCCACTGGACAAGCCGCGACTGGAGGTCTTGATAGAGGCCGCAAGCGAAGTCGGGCCGCCGTTGTTCTTCAGCCTGCTGATCATCACGGTATCGTTCCTGCCGATCTTCACCATGGAAGCGCAGGAAGGGCGACTGTTCAGCCCGCTCGCATTCACCAAAACCTTTGCGATGGCGGCAGCCGCGATCCTGTCGGTGACGCTGGTGCCGGCCTTGATGGTTATTTTCGTGCGCGGGCGGATCGTTCCGGAACACAAGAATCCGATCAACC
>NZ_JANXTC010000296.1:0-11322 GCF_025356345.1 Tardiphaga sp. | reverse complement strand
CGCCGGCCTGCGCAAAGGCCCTCGCGATGGCGGTCCCGATGCCGCCGCCGGCACCGGTCACGACGGCTGTCTTGCCCTTGAGGGAAAAGGCGGCGGCAAGCGAATTGGTCATGATATCTCCAGAGTGAGGGGTGAGTTCGGCGGGCAACTATCCCAAGCTCCGCTCGCGCTGCCATTGCGTGTAGTCGGCAAAAGCCTCCGCCTCGCGAAAGCGCGCGGAAAATCCGGTGTCCTGTCGCAGCCGTTCGACCGTGAAAGGGGGCCGCGCGGCCGGGCTGCCGACGCCGACATTGAGCACTGCTTCGTCATCGGTGATGAGGTAATCGAAAGCCGGGAACACCTGCTTGAGCCGGTCACACCACGCGGCGATCGACCAGCGGCTGCCGCCTGCGATCTGGTACAGCCCGTGCCGCAGCGATGGTGCCCGGAGCAACGCGAGAACGGCCTCCGCGATGTCCGAGGCATAGACCCAGTCGTCCGGCAGTCCGTCGCGGAACCGCGCGACCTGGCCGGCTTCCGCGATCTTGTGCAGTTGCAACGGCACGCTCAGCGTGTCGCGCATGCCGGTGTCGTATTCCCAGCGCCCGAACACGACGCCGAGCCGTGCCACGACAACATCGAGCCCCCGGGTGTCGCGGTAGCGCAGCGCGGTGCGCTCGGCGGCATATTTGCTGATGCCGTACAGGCTGACCGGCGACGCCGGCAGGTCCTCATCGATGGACGCGACGTCGGCGGCGACGGCGCCGTGTACCGAGCCGGTGCCAAGCTGGACCACGCGGGCAATGCCGCAGGCCAGCGCGGCTTCCAGCACTTCGATGGTGCCGCCCAGATTGACGTCCGCGATCAGCCGCGCCTGCTTGGTCTCGCGCGCCAGCCCCGCGGTGATCGCCGCGCCATGAACCAGCGAAACAACTTTATGCTCGCGGATCACCCGCATCAGTTGCTCACGATCGCGGACGTCGCCGATCTCGATATCGATCGATCCCGGCAGGCTGCGCAGATGACGCTCGGCCGCCGCCGGCGGGCGGTCGGGGCCATAGAGCACGACGTGCTCGTTCGCGGCCAGCAGGGTGGCCGCGATGTTCAGACCGACAAAGCCGGAGCCTCCGGTGATCAGGATGGGCATGATGCTGGCCTCTCGTTAGCCGTGACGGTGAGCGTCGGCCGTCGGCGCGAAGCTATAGGTGCCGCGCGCCAGTGTGGCGAAGTCGTTGACCACGGCGCGCATCGTGTCGCTGACGGTCCGGCCGTCAAGATCGTGGGCGAACAGCTCGAACTCGAATGACTTCGCATAGCCAAAGCGATGCAGCATTTCGAGCATGCCGCCGACATCCGCGACGCCTTCGCGGAGCAGGCAACGCTTGGGCAGCAATTCGGGCTGGCGCGGTTGCACCACGCCGCACAGTTGCACCAGCGTCAGCCGCGTCGCCAATCGCTCCAGCATCGGCTCGAGGTCTGGATCCCACCAGCAATGGAAAAGATCGAGCACCACGCCTAGCTTGGGATGGCGATCACACAGCGCGGCCGTCTGCGCCAGCGTGTTGAGCGTGGCCTTGGTAAAGATCCGGATCGGATGCATCGGCTCGACTCCGAGGCGAACGCCGTGTCGCTCCGCTTCGTCGATGATAGCGGGCAACTCGGACTCGAAAGTGCTGCGCGCGCGGGACAGCGAGGTGATGTCGTCCTCGGGGCCGAAATCGTGCAGGCCGCCGCCGATCAGCACGACGGTGTCGGCGGCAAGCTCGGCGGCGTTCTGGATCAGCGACGTGTTGATCGACCGCTGCTGCCTGGCGCGTTCGGGATTGCCCCACAGAAAGAAGCCGGCACTGTTGACGGAAGTCACGGACAGGCCGCGCTCACGCAGCATGGGCTTCAACGTGGCGACGGGAATCTCCGCGAAGGATCGTTCGGTCAGGCCGACCCCGCTGGCGCCGGCCGCGGCGGCTTCATCGAGGAAAGCAGTCAGCGAATAGCCGGCGGGCGCCAGATAGTGGTTGATGGAAAGTCCTGTCAAAGCACGGCATCCTGGGTCTGATCGGACCGGCCTGACGTCTTGATCGCCGGCTGAATCCTGAAAGGGTAAAGGGAAAAATCGGTCATGCCGGGAGAATCGTGGGACTGTCGAGCGTCCAGCGCACCCGCACTCGCTGTCCGGCGGTGAACGCCATCTGCCGGCCAGTATTGGCCGTATCGGACAGGATACTGCCCATCGTCCCAAGGTTGACGCGGCGCTGCAAGGTCGGCCCGCGGTAGTTCTCCTCCTCGAGGATGCCCTCTATCGAATTGCCCTGCTCGGTATCCGCCACTACCTCGACCTTCTCGTAGCGCAAGGCGATGAAGACCTCGGTTCCTGCCGCGAACGTCTCTGGTATCCGGGCCGGGAAGCTCTGGCCTTGCACCGCTATCGTTCCGGTGCCGTCGTCCTCGCGATGGGTCACCGTGCCGGTATAGAAATTCGAGTGCCCCATGAATTCCGCCACGAAGCGGTTGTCTGGCCGCTCGTAGACGGCGCGGGGCGTTCCGACCTGTAGGATCTTGCCGCCATCCATGACCGCGATGCGATCCGACATCGTGATAGCCTCGCTCTGGTCGTGGGTGACGAAAATGAAGGTCCCGCCGATCTCCCGGTGCAGCCGGCGCAATTCGTCCTGCATCTGCAGGCGAAGCTGCAGGTCGAGGGCGCCGAGCGGCTCGTCGAGCAGCAAGACTTCCGGATCATTCACCAGCGCGCGGGCCATGGCGATGCGCTGCCGCTGTCCGCCCGAAAGCTGGTCGATGCCGCGTTCGCCGAAGCCCGACAGCCGCACCAGAGCGAGCGCTTCATCGACCTTCTTGGCAATCGTCGCGCGCGGCAGGCGTTTCATTTCCAGTCCGAACGCGATGTTCTGCGCGACGTTCAGATGCGGAAACAGCGCGCCATGCTGGAACACCATGTTGGTACGGCGCTGATAGGGATGGTCGCCCAGCACCTGTCGTCCGCCGATCAGCAGCTCGCCGCTGGTCGGGTGTTCGAAGCCGCCGATGATGCGCAGCAACGTCGTCTTGCCGCATCCCGATGGCCCGAGCAGTGAGAAGAACTCGCCCTTCCTGATATCGAGCGTCGCGGCATTCAGCGCGTAGGTTTCGCCAAAAGACTTGCTGATATTGCGCAGGGAAACGGCGACTGCCGGATCGGAATGCAGGTCGACCGCCTCTGAACCGGAGGCGGCCACGAGCGGCATGGTGGGAACCATTGTCATCAAATTGTCCTAGGCACTCTTCACCTTGCTCCAGGTCTCGATCCACATGTTCATGTTGGTGGGGAATTTCAGACCATAATGCTTGATGCTGCCGTCGAAGATTCCGTAGCCATATTGCTTGCGGACCGCGTCGGTCAGCCCTTCTTCCGCGAAAGTGGAAGCCGACAGATAGCCGCTGCCGGCGGCGAGTTCCCGGGCGTAGCGCTCGCCGAGCATCGCATTGATGACGGCATGGGCGGCGGCAACGTTGCGGCAGTCCTTCGGAATATAGGACGTGCTGATCAGGGACAGCACGCCTTCCTTCGGCCACGCGCCGGTGATGTTGAGGCCGCGACGCTGCAAATCATTGCGCATCGGGACGACGCCATAGCAGGCGACGATCTCGCCGCTGCCCAGCAGATTGGAGCCCTGGGCGAAGGTCGCATAAAAGGTCCGGACATTCTTCTTCTTGGCGATCAGGAACTTGCCGACTTCGGTGAGGTCGGCGCGGTCCATCTTTTCCGGCTCCTTCTGGCCGAGATAGAGGCCGGCGGCCATCAGCATCTGGTGCGCGACATCCCACCAGCCGATCCGGCCGGCATATTTGTCCTCGAACAGCAGCGACCATGACTGGGTGTAGGGGTCATCGTCCGGCACCGCGTCGCGATTATACAGGATGGAGTCGAAGCCCCAGCTGTGCGGGATCATGTAGGTCTTGCCGTCGCGACTGCCGATCGCCGGCTTCGATGGCTCGTTGATATACTTCATGTTGGGGATCAGCGAGAGGTCGATCGGCTGGACCCGCTCGTCGCCCGCCTTGCCGCCCATCACGACGGGCTGCGAAAAGGCAAACGAGCTGTTCATCAGGTCATAGCGGGCGCCGCCGGGCGCGGTCAGCCGCGACACCGTATCAGTGCCCGACATGAACGGGCCGTCGATCACGCGGACCTTGGCTTCTTCCTCGGTAATCGTCTTCAGCTTCGGGGACAGCATGGCATTGACCATTAGCGCGGTTACTTCCGGCGATTGCGCAAAGGCTCGCGAACCGCCCATTCCGGTCGCTGCGGCAAGCGCGCCGGCAGCGCCGCCCAGCAGCGCGCGGCGATCGATGGCCACGAGGCCGGACGGAGTGTTTCGCGTGGTCATTGATCTCTCCAGGGTTCAAGGCGTCAGGATGAAGCGGGAATACGGTCGGCGCGGGCGGACATCGCAAAGCCGGCGAGGGAGACCAGCATCGAGATCGCCATGATCACCACGCCGACGGCGGGCAGGAACGGCGCCATCTGGTCGGACAGCAGCGTCCACAGATGCACCGGAACCGTGCGCTGGCTGCCGATCACGAACAGCGTGCGAATGAATTCATCGAACGACAGCGTGAAGGCGAACATCGCGGTGGCCACGACGCCCGGCTTGATCAGCGGAAAGGTGATCCGCCGGAAAATCATCAACGGCGTCGCGCCGAGATCGGCCGCGGCTTCCTCCAGGCTGCGGTCGAAGCCGTGCAGCCGCGGGAACAGCGTCAGGAAGGCAAAGGGCAGCACCCAGGTGACATGAACCGGGAGGGTGGTGGTCCATACGCCGAAGCGCACTTCGCCATAGCCGAAGAACATCAGATAGATCACGCCGCCGACAATGCCGGGCACCAGCATCGGCAGCAGAATCATCTTCATCAGAAGATTCTTGAAACGGAACTCCTGACGAAAGCCGATCGCCAGCATCAGCGCCAGTATGGTGGCGATCACCGAACTGGCAATGCCGAGCGCAACGCTGTTGCCGATCGACCAGAGCATCTGTTGCGAGTTGAACACCTCGGCATACCAGCGCAAAGTAGCGCCACGCAGCGGCAGGCCGATCGTCTCGGAATCATTGAATGACAGCACGACGAGCAGGAAGATCGGAAGGTACAGGAACAGATAGAACAGCCCGGCATAGGCTGCGAGGAAGGTACGGCGCGCGCGTTTGCTTGCTTGCGGGGCCGAGACGCCAGCCTGGGTCAGGGGGATCGTGGCGGATGCCATTTCAGCCTCCCATGAAGATGTCATTCAGACGCACGCGGCGGCCGAAGATGACGAGGCAGAGGAACACGACGACGATCAGCACCACCGACAGCGCGGCACCGAGCGCCCAGTTGTTGGTCACCGTATATTGCGGGGCAATGATGTTGCCAAACATGATGCCGGTGGTTCCGCCGAGCAGTTGCGGCGTGACATAGGCGCCGCACGCCAGCAGGAACACCATGACGCAACCCGACAGCACGCCGGGCATCGACAGCGGCAACACCACGCGGAAGAAGGTGCGAAACGGTCCGGCGCCGAGGTCGGCGGCGGCTTCGATCAGCTTGGGGTCCATGCGGTCGAGGGACAGATAGATCGGCAGCGACATGAACAGCGTGTAGACATATACCAGCGCGATATGCGTGGTGCCTTCATTGTAGAGCAGCCAGTCGAGCGGTTCCGAGATAATGCCTAGCTTCAGCAGGATGGCGTTGATCAGCCCGGTCCGCCCCAGCATCGGCAGCCACACAAAAGTGCGGACGACATAGCTCGACCAGAACGGCAGAAACATCAGAACCAGAAAGATGCCCTTGGTCCGGGTGGATCGTGACGCGATGAAATAGGCCATCGGATACGACACCAGCAGCGAGATGAAGGTGACGGTGGCGGCGATCCGCAGCGTCTGCAAAAGTACCTGGGCGTAGACAGGATCGGAGATGATGACGCGGTAATTGTCGAGCGACAGGTCGCGCGTGGTACCGAAGATGGTCGATGTCCAGAATGACATCGTCACCAGCAGCACAAGTGGCGCGACCGCGAAGACCAGCAACCATAGCGCGGCGGGGACGACGAGCAGCGCCTTGTAATTCCGGGGGGCGGCAATGGAGCCGGTTGGCGCCGTCAAATTTGAATCTGTAAAGTTATGGAATCCGTCAAGCGCATTTCTCGACTCCGCCAGCTCGAAAATCTATCGATGTCACGTTCGCGGTCCGCAAATTGCCGACGCGTCGAGATGCTAGGCGTTGTTCCGAGTGCGGAAAAGAAAAATTCGTCTAAGCCTGAGTTCACAAAAATCGAACGGGCTAGCCATTGAGCAGGAAGGTCAATAGACGGCGCGCGGCTGAATTCAATTCAGGCAACGAGCGAATGCAGACGGCATATTCACGTCGGGCCCACGGCTCGTCGATTTGAATGATTTTGAGATCATAGGCTGACATCAGCGGGCGTACGGCCCCTTCCGGTAGAATTCCGATTCCGAGTCCCTTGCTCGCCATCAACGCCATCACCTCGAAGCTGTTCACCTGCACCCGAACCTTGAGGCTTCGTTGCAGCACACGAGCTTGATCGGACAGGATGCGTCGAACTGCGGTGCCGTGCCGCAGGGTGACGAAATCCTGATCGACGATCTCTGCGAATTTTATATGGTCGCGCTGCGCCAGCGGATGCGACGATGGAACCGCCAGCACCAGACGATCACCATCGAGCGGAAAGGTCTCAAGCGGAAAGGTCTCGACGCCGCAGACGATCAGCCCGATGTCGACGCGCTTGCTCTTCAGCATTTCCAGCGTGGCTTCGGTCGGAAGTTCGTCGAGATCCAGCTCGATGTCCGGATGCAGCGCAGCAAAGTCGGACAGCTTGCCGGCAAGGGACTGGATCAGCACCGAGCTTGACGACGCGACGCGCACATAGCCGCGCAGGCCGGATTTATGCTCGGTCAGAAGGTGGTCGGCGCGAGCGACAAGATGCAGGATATCGCGGGCAAAGCGCAGAAACGTCAGGCCTGACGCGGTGGGCTGCACGCCGTGGGGAAGCCGCTCCAGCAAGGGAAGCCGCGCGGCGTGCTCCAGCAACTGAATGCGTCGACTGGCCGCGGACGGTGCAAGGTTCAAATGCTCGGCCGCGCGGCTTAGACTCTGAAATTCGCACGCGCAGACGAACAGTTGCAGGCTCTTGAAATTTTGGCGGTAGATTCGAATACCCAGACTTTCGAATGCCAATTCAGCGGACGCTGAGTTCCCAACATACGCAGTCACAATAGGTCAAATCACCCTCGGGGCAACTTGAACGCGGACCAGTATCATTGGCCGATAATGATGCAGCCTGCGGCGTAACCGCGCACCGGACGGATCATCTCGGCTTTATGATATTACGCCTTCATGCCGGTGATCGACGTGCTGATGGCGCGGGGGTCGCGCATCGGCCAGCGTCCGCTCTCGACATGGTGGAGGAAATCGCCGACCCGGCGGTTGTATTCCTCGGGATCCTCGATGTTGATCGTGTGCCCGGCATTGGGCATCACCGACAGCGCGGCCGATCTGATGCTCTGTTTCATCAGGATGCCCGGCAGCAGGCAGGGCCAGTCCTCATCGCCGGTGATGATCAGCGTCGGCACTGTCAGTTTCTTCATTTCGTCGACCAGCGCGTACAGCGAGGGTCGCTCCCTCTGCACACCGGCCTGGGTGTTCGCCGAGCCCAGCGCGGAATGTTCGCCCAGCATGGTCTTGAATTCGGCGAAGCCGCGCGGATCCTTGTTCTCGAACTGGACGCGGGTGGGGCCGTAGGCATATTTCTCCGCAAACGCCTTCATGCCGCCTTCCAGCAGCGTTTTGGCGATGATGTCGGCCTCCTTCTTGAAGCCTTCGCGCTTTTCCAGTTCCGCGCCGTAGCCGCAGCCGCCGATGCACAGCGAAGCGGCGCGGTCCGGATGGCGAAGCCCGAAATGCAGCGTGGCGAAGCCGCCCATCGACAGGCCGACGACATGCGCCTGCTTTTCCCCGAGGTGATCCAGAACCGCGAGGATATCGTCGGCGGCGCGCGCCTGCGAATAGGAGGACACATGTTCGGGCACGTCGGACGGCGGGAAGCCGCGGGCATTATAGGCGACGGCGCGGTAGCGCTTGCCGAAATGGCGCATCTGCGGTTCGTAGCTGCGCATGTCGCCGGCGAACTCATGGACGAAAATCACCGGGTGGCCGGTGCCGGTTTCCTCGAAGTAAAGCCGCACGCCGTCGTCCGTGGTCGCATAGGGCATTCAATACTCCGCTTCGCATGAGATCTGACGGCCGTCATTAGGTTCGCATGTGAATAGGCAAGTCAACGCGTCGTCGACAGTCGCGGCCGTCTGTTGTTGGAAAGCAGAAATCCAGGAATTGGAAACCGGGCTCGCCTGAATCGTTGGCCAGGTCAGCGGATGTTCCGCTGTGGCGTCAGCGCCAGTCGCGGAATTGGATCGAGCGGCTCCGCACGAGACGCCGCGTCGCAGTTGATACTGCCAGGCGCGGCGCTCTCCGGAAATGCTATCAGTTCGCCACAAAGGCGAGCAGCACGCCATTGGCGGCGGCGGGAGGCACCACCACGCCGGCGGCGCCGCGGTGGCCGGCGGCGCCGACGGCTTTTTCCGCGGCATCGAGGTCAGCCGCGACGAACACCAGCGCGATGCCGCCCCGCTCTGGCGCGCCATCCAGCGAGGTGCCCGGGAATTGCCCGGCCAGAACGTCGCGCGTGACGAACACGAAATCGGCGCGGTCCGAGCCCGAGGGTACCGTGAAGGCACCGTCAGCGTCGCTGCGCACATCGCCGTCAATCATTTTCGCCAGATGCTGCGCATCCTTCTCAGGCTCCGGCGAGACCACGATGACGCGCCGCAGGCGCTGCGCGGTGTTGGCGTGTCGCTGCAACTCTGGAATCCAGACCGTCTCGCGCGTCTTGTGCTGACAGGCGAAGATACGGATACCGCCCGGCGCTTCGGCGACCGGCCAGTGGAATACGCGAAATTTCGCCGCGCTCTCGCTGCCGTCCGGCATCGTCACCGGGCGCTCGAAATCGGTCGGCCCAACCGGCACATAGCCGCGCGCGCGAATTTCCTCGGCACCGGCGGTGGAATCGATCGCGGTGAAGGCGATGCGCTCGATGCCCTGGCCACGCCGGGCGATGAAGTCGCGCATCGGCGCGTTGTGCTCGGTCTCGGCGATGACCCCGAGCAGCTCGACATAATCGGCACCCAGCATGATGGTGTAATTGCCCGAGCCCATCTTGGCGCTGTGGGTGCCGCGCGGCGAGAGGGTGAAGCCGAGCTGTTTCCAGCCCGCCGCGGCCCCGTCGAGGTCCTTGACCGCGATGACGGCGTGGTCGATTCCGATGATGTTCTTCAGTTTCACGCGATGACAGCCCTGCAATGGATCAGCTTGATAGACTAGGCGGATCGCGCCAATGCTGCAACAAAGCGTGGTACGAACAAAGGCGGCTTATTCGCGCGCAAGCTGTTTTCAGGAAGGCATGACGATGGACACCGAGAAAGTCAGCTGGCCGAATTCGCTGTGGGCGGCGGCGACGCCCGAGGGTCCGGCGCTGCCCGCGCTGGTCGGTGATGTCGAGGCTGACGTCGTCGTGATCGGCGGCGGCTTCACCGGTCTCTCCACGGCGCTGCATCTGCGCGAGGCCGGTGTCGATGTGGCCGTGGTCGAGGCGATGGAGCCGGGCTGGGGCGCCTCGGGGCGCAACAATGGCCAGGTGATCCCGACGCTGTCGAAGCCCGATCCCGATGATATCATTGCCCAGCATGGCGCGGCCGGCGAGCGCTTTGTGGCGCTGCTGCGCGACAGCGCCGCGACCTTGTTCGATCTGATGCGCCGCTACCAGATCCAGGCCGAGCAGGAGCAGGCCGGCTGGGTGCAGCCGGTGCATTCGCCGGGCCGCATCAAGATCGCCGAGCGTCGCGTCAAGCAATGGTCGAAGCTCGGCGCGCCGGTCGAGCTGCTGTCGCGCGAGCAGACCCGGGCGATGCTGGGCTCGGACGCCTGGTTCGGCGGCTTCTGGAACAAGACCGGCGGTCACATCAATCCGCTGGCGCTGGCGCGCGGCCTCGCTTGCGTGGTGCTGGCGCAGGGCGGTCGGATCTATGCGCGCTCGCCGGTGGCCAGTTTCGAGCGGCAGGGCGATCGCTGGATCGTCAGGACGGCGCAGGGCCGCATCAGTGCCCGCGCGATGATCCTCGCTACCAATGCCTATACCGGCGAATTCTCCAGGATGCTGTCGCCCGCCATCGCCAGCGAGGTGATGCCGGTGCTGTCCTGGCAGATGGCGACGCAGCCGCTCTCCGAAACGGCGCGAAAAACCATCATTCCTGGCCGGCAGTCGATGTCCGATACCCATGGCGAGCTGTATTTCGCGCGCTATGACGCGCGGCACCGTTTGGTCACCGGCGGCAATGTGATCGGCCCCGGCAACAAGGCCGAACATCTGAAGACCATGGTGGCGGCCCGGCTGAAGCGGCTGTGGCCGGAGATCGGCGAGGTCAAGTTCGACTATGTCTGGAACGGCTATGTCGGCATGACCACGGATTTCATGCCGCGCATTCATCGGCTTGGTCCCAACGCCTTTGGCTGGACCGGCTGCAATGGCCGCGCGGTGGCGCTGTCGGTGGCGCTCGGCGGCGAGTTGGCCAAGGCGGCGCGCGGCGCGCGGGACCGCGAGCTGGCGCTGCCGTTCTCGCTGCCGGTGCCGATCGCGGCGCATGGCCTGATGCGCCTGGTCGCGCCGTTCATGCTGCTGCTGTACCGCCGCCGCGACGCGCGCGAAATATGATATCCGCGGGAAGGACATTCCAACATGGATGATCTGGAAAAGGCCGAGACGGTGCTGCAAGCCCTGAAGACGGCCGAACAGCAGCCGCCGCAGGCCGCATTGCCGATCCTGAACGGCCTCGCCGGCCTGGTGCAGGGCGACCCCGACGCGCCGCTCGAAGTCCAGGAGGTGCGCGCCGACGTCTTCATGGCGATCTGCGAACTCGGCAAGGCGCTGCATCGCGGCCAGCCCGCGGAGGCGCTGTGGGCGCCGGCGCTGACCGCGGCCAAGCGCTGGCGCGGGTTGCTGGGGTAGCGGTGGAGGGCCGTAGGATGGGTTGAGTCCTTCGCGAAACCCATCGCTTCCATGCGCGGCCGTGATGGGTTTCGCAAAAGCCCAACCCATCCTGCATGTTCTCTTGACATAAATCCTAACTAGGACTATTAGCTCTGTCGTCTTGTTCGCGAGGGGCGCTGTCATGAGGCGTCTTGGTAGCGGAGCAGGATGCGGTGTCCCGCGCGCGTGCCTCGCAAGCACGCCCCGGGAGG
>NZ_JANXTC010000237.1:0-8093 GCF_025356345.1 Tardiphaga sp. | reverse complement strand
CCCGTTCAGCGCCATCGGCAAGGAGATCGATGCCTGTCCGCTGGTCGAGGCGGTCGATGCCATCGTGATCGATTTTCACGGCGAGGCGACCAGCGAGAAGCAGGGCATGGGCTATTTCTGCGACGGCCGCGTCAGCCTGGTGGTGGGCACCCACACCCATGTGCCGACCGCCGATCACCAGATCCTGGCCGGCGGCACCGCCTACATGACCGACGCCGGCATGACCGGCGATTATGATTCCGTGATCGGCATGCAGAAAGAAGAGCCGGTGCGGCGCTTCACCACCGGCATTCCGTCCGGCCGCTTCGAGCCGGCCTATGGCCCGGCGACCATGAGCGGCGTCGCGGTGGAAACCGACGACAGGACCGGCCTGGCCCTGAAGATCGCCCCGGTGCGGTTGGGTGGCCGGCTGTCGCAGACGGTGCCGGAGTTCTGGGTGAGTCACTAGGCGATGCGCCCTGGTCGATATTTTAGGCCTTGCCTCTGCCAGGCTTTTTTACGGCACCACATAAAACTGCGCCAAAGCTAATTGCGTGTTAGTTCACTAAAGACATCCTCTGATTGTTTTTTGGCGTTGCCCGCGCGCTACAGACGTTGAATTGAATCGTCCTTAGGTTGCGTCAATTGATGACGCGTCCCTAACCGGAGATTCTGATGAAAGTACATTTGATCGTCCCGGCCGTTCTCGTCGGGCTTGGCATCGGTAGCGCCGCCGCAGCCGATCTCGCTGCAAGGTCCTATACCAAGGCTCCGGCGATGGCAGTGGTCTATGACTGGACCGGGTTCTATATCGGCGGCAACGCCGGCTATAGTTGGGGGCGTGCCAAATCCGACGGCACGCTGACCGGCACGCAGAATGTGAGCGTCTTCCGTACCGCCGGTCCTACCCTCGTCAGTTCGGTCAACAGCGTGCTTGCCGCGGCGCCGCTGATTGGACGCGCCAACGTCAATGGCTTCGTCGGCGGAGGCCAGGCTGGCTACAATTGGCAGTCCGGTCGCTTTGTCTACGGTCTCGAGGCCGACATTCAGGGCAGTGACGAACACGGCTCCGGCGATATCTGCACGGCGGCGGGCTGCCCTGCGGGCACGGCGCTGGTCACGGCCAACCATAAGCTCGAATGGTTTGGAACGGTGCGCGGCCGGGTCGGCATTCTGCCGATGGATCGCCTGCTGCTGTATGTCACCGGCGGTCTCGCCTATGGCGAGGTATCTTCGAATATCGCCGTGCCGGCGGTGGCATGGTCGGCGACCAAGGCGGGCTGGACAGTAGGTGCCGGCGGAGAATACGCCATCGACAACCACTGGTCGGTCAAGCTCGAATATCTCTACATGGATCTCGGCAATGTCGGCAGTTCGTCGGGGGCGGGGACGACGGTGACTAACGTCCTCAACACACCGCAGATCGCTTTCAACACCGTGACTACCACGGCCTTGAGCGGCAGCGGCGGCACCAGCTTCACCGACCATATCCTGCGGGTCGGCGTGAACTACAAGTTCGGCGGTCCGGTCGTCGCGCGATATTGATTAACCCGAACACGTGTCTTCAACCGGAGCCCGGCCTCGCGCCGGGCTCTTGCGTGAGAGCCCGGTGCGCTGCCGATCCGTGGCAAAGTCGCTGCAGTTCTTGCCGGTCAGCAACCTACGTTCGGGGCACAGCAGCGCTGGTCGGTTCCGCCCCTTGGCCGTCTAAAGGCTTCCCTGAAAACGGCAGAGCGGGGTAAGTACACGGTTCAATTGTCTAGCGGCGGCGTTTCCCGCGCTCGACCATCCTACAATTTATACGCCGTGCGAAACCCGCCCCAGTGCCGTCCCAGCACGCGCACCGGCACGTCGATCTCGCGCATCATCACGGTGACGCCGCCGCCCATGTCGCGGGCGTAGCTCTGGATCAGATAGGCGCGGGTGTTGCGGCCGGCGGCAAGGCCAGCGGGATCGTTGAAGATGCGGCGGTTGCGGCAGTTGGCGGTATTGAACGCGACGTCTCCCGGGCGCTGCGGCTTGGAATAGATGCTGTTATGGACCGGCAAATAGCCGTTGCGGTCGATCATGGCGCAGAACGCCATCCGCGGATCGGTCGCCAGCAACGCGTCCTGGTACGCCGGCAGCGCGCGGTCGGCCCAGTCCAGGATTCTGGTGCGATACTGCGGCGGATCGGAGCCGCCGATCGCGACGTAGTTCTCGTCGAACATGTCGTCGAGGCGGATCGCGCCGGAGGCTACGCCTTCCGCGAAAATCTTGTTGAGCGCCGCGCCGGCGTCGATGGCCCGGGTGACGAATTCGGTGTTCTCGTCGTGGATCGCCCATAATTTATCCTCGATGCGGCCGCGCAGTCCGGCGTCCGGCACCACGAACGCCGCCCGGGCGCCGGCTGTCGAATGCTCGATGACCCGCAGCCGGCAGGCCCCGATATCGGCGATGTCGGCGCTGAGGATCTCGTTCAGCGCCAGCGCCGCAGCGTCGGCGCCGCCGATCAGGACGCCCTCCATCGAAATCTCATAGACCGGGGCGGTGCGTTTGCCGCCGCGCACCGGCAACTCGATCCGCAGATGACAGGGCAGCCGCTCACGCCGGCGTTCGTCCTCGCGCTCGCTCTGCCGCAGCAGCAGCGCGCAGCGCGCCTTCAGCTTCGCGGCGAAGCTCGTCACCGCCTGGCCGGCCTGCGCCACGCTCTCGCCATGGGCCGCCGCTTCCCGCGCCGCGCCGTCGATCTCGGCGGCGCTGGCGCCGACCGAGACGATGAATTGCGAGGCCGAGGCGGCGTTGCTGGCCATCTCGCCGGTGGTGGCGTTCTGCTCGGCCACCGCGTCGTTGACATGGGCGAATACCGGGCGGATCGCCTCGATCGCCAGCGAGATGCGGTGCACGGCATCGACCGAACTGGCGGCGTCGCGCCGCAGCGCGTCGATCTTGCCGCCGATCTCCTTGGTGGCATCCTGGGTCTGCACCGCCAGGGCCTTCACTTCCGTCGCCACCACGGCGAAGCCGCGGCCGGAGGCGCCGGCCCGCGCCGCCTCGATGGTGGCGTTGAGCGCCAGCATCGTGGTCTGGCGGGCGATCTGCGCGATCAGATTGACCACGGTGCCGATCGCCGCCGAGGATTCGCGCAGACGATCGACATTGACGCTGGCCTCGTGCGCCGCGGCGCCGGCCTCATCCGCCAGCCGGCTGGCATCGCGGACCTGCGCGCCGATGCCTTCGGCGGAGTGGGTGAATTTGTCGGCGGCCTGCGAGAAGCTGGCGGCGGTGGATTGCGCGGCGTGGGTGCGCTCGGCCAGCGTATCGGTGCGGTCGCGGATCGCGGTCAGCGTGGTCGCGGTGGACTGCGCGCCGCCGGCCACCGAGGTCGCCGCGCGCTCCAGTTGCCGGATCAGCGCGCCGAGTTCGAGCTCCAGCAATTCCAGGATATCGCGCGCCGAATCGGCCTCGATGGCCGGCGCGATTTTCACGGCGGGCACAGCAGGTGCGATTTCCAGCGCCGCGGCGGCGGGCTGCCTGCGAAACAATCCAAAGGCCATGACGGGTTCCGCTACGGAATGCTGCGATGCAATCTATGCGGGTATTGTTGCACCGAGGCGTGAAGTCATGGTTAACGATGTGTGGCGCGGCCGGTACCGCCATGGGGCAATGGCGCGGCATTTTTGATTTTACCGGGCTCGCGGCCTATAAATCCGCGCCCCACCCCGACAGTTCAGACGATTCCGAGAGAGACCGCATGGCCGGACATTCCCAGTTCAAGAACATCATGCACCGCAAGGGCCGGCAGGATGCCCAGAAGTCAAAGCTGTTCTCCAAGCTGGCGCGGGAAATCACCGTCGCGGCCAAGATGGGGACGCCCGATCCCAGCATGAATGCGCGGCTGCGCGCCGCGATGACCGCCGCCCGCCAGGAAAACATGCCGCGCGACAATATCGAGCGCGCCGTCAAGAAGGCGATCGGCTCCGACGGCGAAAACTATGACGAGATTCGTTACGAGGGCTATGGCTCCGGCGGCGTCGCGGTGATCGTGCAGGCGCTGACCGACAACCGCAACCGCGCCGCCTCCGACATCCGCTCCTATTTCACCAAATCCGGCGGCAATCTCGGCGAAACCGGCTCGGTGTCGTTCATGTTCGACCATGTCGGCATCATCGAATACGACGCCGCGAAAGCCTCGGCCGACGACATGCTGGAAGCCGCGATCGAGGCCGGCGCCGACGACGTGATCTCCGGCGAAGGCGGCCACGAAATCTACGCCTCGCAGGAAACCTTTCGCGAGGTGGCCAAGGCGCTGGAGACCCGTTTCGGCGAAGCGCGGAAGGCCGAGCTGACCTGGAAGCCGCACAACACCGTCCCGGTCGACGACGAGACCGGCGAGAAGCTGTTGAAGCTGATCGACCTGCTCAACGAGCATGACGACGTCCAGAACGTCTATGCCAATTTCGAAGTGTCCGACGCGCTGGTCGCGAAGATGGGCGGCTGAACGTGTCCCGGACGCGCCGCGGCATTCTTATGCCGCTGCGCGGATCCGGGATCCCGGTTGTGCTGGTGAAGATGCCGGGCCCCGAATGCAGCGCACCACGCCCGAAGCGGGCGCGTTGCGCTGCATCCGGGGAACGAGCCACTTTCACCGTGCATCCCTCTCTGTTGCTATTTTGTTCTTAAGCTTTCGGCGTTATGACATGCGCCATGACAACATCCTCGATTCGCCAACCGGTCCGTATTCTGGGCATCGATCCGGGCCTGCGCCGCACCGGCTGGGGGGTCATCGAGATCGACGGCAACCGGCTGACCTATATCGGTTGCGGGTCGGTCGAGCCGGCCGATACGCTGCCGCTGGCCAGCCGGCTGCTCGGTATTCATGAGGGCCTCGCCAGGGTGATGGGCGATTTCCAGCCGATGGAAGCGGCGGTGGAGAATACTTTCGTCAACAAGGACGGCGTCGCCACGCTGAAGCTCGGGCAGGCGCGCGGCATCGCCATGATGACGCCGGCGATGTTCGGCATTTCCGTCGCCGAATACGCGCCGAACCAGGTCAAGAAGACCGTGGTCGGCGCCGGCCATGCCGACAAGAACCAGATCCAGATGATGCTGAAAATCCTGCTGCCGAAGGCCGAGCCGAAAACCGCCGACGCCGCCGACGCGCTGGCGATCGCCATTACGCACGCGCATCACCGCCAGAGCACGCTGCTGCGGCTGAGGGTGGTGGGAGCATGATCGGCAAGCTCAAGGGCCTGATCGATTCCTATGGCGAGGACTATGTGATCCTCGATGTGCAGGGCGTCGGCTATCAGGTGCATTGCTCGGCGCGCACGTTGCAGGCGCTGCCGAAGCCCGGCGAGGCCGCGGTACTCTCGATCGAGACCTATGTCCGCGAGGACGCCATCCGCCTGTTCGGCTTCCGCTCCGATCAGGAGCGCGAATGGTTCCGGCTGCTGCAGACGGTGCAGGGCGTCGGCGCCAAGGTGGCGCTGGCGGTGCTGTCGACGCTGCCGCCGGCCGATCTCGCCAATGCCATCGCGCTGCGCGACAAGGCGGCGATCGCGCGCACCGTCGGCGTCGGCCCGAAAGTCGCCGAGCGTATCGTCACCGAATTGAAGGACAAGGCGCCGGCCTTTGCGAGCGTCGATACCGCTCTGGTCAATCTCTCCGGCGCGATCGAGGACAACACCGCGCCGCGCCCGGTGTCGGATGCGATTTCGGCGCTGGTCAATCTCGGCTACGGCGCGCCGCAGGCCGCCGCTGCCATCGCCGGCGCCGCGCGGATCGCGGGAGAGGGCGCCGAGACCGCGATGCTGATCCGGCTTGGCCTGAAAGAGCTCGCCAAGTGACCGCGCGCCGCCCGCTTCGTGGTAAGCTCCTCGGATGAATCCACCGACCCGCCTGATCACCCCCGAACGCCGCGGCGATGACATCGGCGACACCACGTTGCGCCCGCAGAACCTGTCCGAATTCGTCGGCCAGCAGCAGGCCCGTGCCAATCTGCAGATTTTCATCGACGCCGCCCGCAAGCGCAATGAGGCGCTCGACCATGTTCTGTTCGTAGGCCCCCCCGGCCTCGGCAAGACCACGCTGGCGCAGATCGTCGCGCGCGAGCTTGGCGTCGGCTTTCGCGCCACCTCCGGCCCGGTGATTGCCAAGGCCGGCGATCTCGCCGCGCTACTGACCAACCTCGAAGAACGCGACGTGCTGTTCATCGACGAGATCCATCGCCTCAGCCCGGCGGTGGAAGAAGTGCTGTATCCGGCGATGGAGGATTTTCAGCTCGACCTGATCATCGGCGAGGGCCCGGCGGCGCGCTCGGTCAAGATCGAACTGGCCAAGTTCACTCTGGTCGGCGCCACCACCCGCGCCGGCCTGCTCACCAACCCGCTGCGCGACCGGTTCGGCATTCCGGTGCGGCTGAACTTCTACACCGTGGAAGAGCTGGAAAAGATCGTCAGCCGCGGCGCCCGCGTGCTGGAGATCGGCATCACGCCGGATGGCTCCAACGAGATCGCGCGCCGCGCGAGGGGCACGCCGCGCATCGCCGGCCGGCTGTTGCGCCGGGTGCGCGATTTTGCCTCCGCGGCCGACGCCTCCGCGATCGACCGCAAGATCGCCGACCACGCGCTGTCGGCGCTGGAAGTCGACAGCGCCGGGCTGGACGCGATGGACCGGCGTTATCTCACCACCATCGCGATGAACTATGGGGGCGGCCCGGTCGGCGTCGAGACCATGGCCGCGGCACTGTCGGAGCCGCGCGACGCCATCGAGGACATCATCGAGCCGTTCCTGATCCAGTGCGGCTATCTGCAGCGCACCCCGCGCGGAAGGCTGCTGACGTCGCATGCGTTCAAACATCTCGGGCTCAACGAGCCGAAGCGCGATGCCAGCCAGATCGGGCTGTTCGGGGCGGACGAGGACTAGGTTTATTTGCTCTGGATTTCCGCTATAATGCGAGCATGAGCCTTACAATCGAAAAAGCCATCGAGGCCCTCGAGGCGATGCCGGATGAGATGCGCGAAAGTGCCGTCGCACATCTCGTCAGGCAGGTCGAGAAATTCAAGGCGTTGAAGAGCGCCATCGATGAAGGCATGGCCGATGTCGAAGCCGGTCGTGTCTTCCCTTGGGATCCCGAGGATATCTGGCAGCGGGCCAAGCTCCAGCAATAGCCGCCATGATGGATCTTGTCGTCACCGGCCGGGCACAAGCCGAAATCACAGCTGCGGTTGGCTATCGTGCCGAGCGAAATGCCTTGGTTGCCCGGCAACTTCTTGATGATTTTACGCGCCGCTTCGATGACCTCAGACGGTTCCCTATGATGGGCCGAAGCCGAAGCGATCTTCGCCCTGATTTGCGCGCACTTCTGATCGAAAACTATATCGCATTCTATTTTGTCGAGCCTGAGCAGATCGTCATCGTTCGCGTTCTCGATGGCCGGATGAACGTCGAACAAGAGTTTTCTGAATGACCTCCCATCTCGACGGCGCCATCAATGATGGCCTGCATCGCATGCAGGTGCGTGTCTATTATGAAGACACGGATTTTTCGGGCATCGTCTACCACGCCAACTACCTGCGCTTCATGGAGCGCGGCCGCACCAATTATCTGCGGCTGCTCGGCGCCGACCAGCGCGCGCTGTTCGCCGAGGCCGCGAGCGAGGCGCCGGGCTTTGCCTTCGTGGTGCGCGCGATGACGCTGGAATATCTCAAGCCGAGCCGGATGGACGACCTCCTGGAGATCGTGACCCGGCCGCTCGACATCCGGGGCGCCTCGATCACGCTCGGCCAGGAGGTGCGGCGCGGCGACGAACTGCTGCTCGAGGCAAAAGTAAAGGTGGCGTTCGTGTCCGGTGGCCGCGCCAGGCCGATCCCGAAGGCTTTGCGCATCGCCATGAAGGCCGATCAGCTTTAGCAATCGGCCGATAGGCAGCGCGCCATCGACGCGCCGGTTGGCGCTGCTACAATCCTGCAAACAACAGGGAGATCAGCATGTCGCGACCGCCATTGCCGCCGTTCACGCAAGAGACCGCCGCGCAAAAAGCCCGGCTGGCGGAGGACGCGTGGAATTCGCGCGATCCGGTCAAAGTGTCGCTGGCCTATACCGAGGACAGCGTGTGGCGCAACCGCGGCGAG